>WFRC01000131.1 GCA_015486685.1 Caldifarciminota bacterium | reverse complement strand
TTGAGTATACAGGTAGTGTCCGTAGAGGATATTATGAACACATTCAATTATGGAATTTTTAATCCTTATGCAATGAGAGATTTCTTGAAATATGCATATGAGAACTATACATATAAACCTCTATATGTACTTTTATTCGGAAAGGGAACATTCGATTATAGAAATATAATGGGTTTTTCTGAAAATAAGGTGCCTGTGATACTCTATAAGGTAACTGTTGAAACCAGATTATATTATGGCTCTGATTTCTATTATGCTTGTGTCTCAGGGGATGATGAGATGCCCGATTTAATGGTTGGTAGAATTCCCGTTATTGGCACAGATGGTGCAGAGGCAGCAGTAAGGAAAATCCAGGACTATACATCTTCATTACATCCAGGAGTATGGAAAAGGAAAATTTTCTTAGGTGCAGGGAATACATATCTTCCTTCTGCTGTTCCTTCCAGTGAAAATTTGAGAAATGACTATATTCCTGAAAATATGGAAATCAGGCGGGTTTATCAAACTGCAACAGACCCGACCAGCGCAACTAACCCTGATACCTGCAGATGGAAAGAGGTGATGAATACACTAAATGACGGGGCTGTTTTATTCAACTACATAGGGCATGGTGGTTCAGGCGTATTGGGATATGGGAGGTATCTTGCGACAAATGATATTCCAAGATTGAGAAACTATAATAAATTGACTTTTGTATCTGCATTTACCTGTTATAACGGCGAAATAGATGAGCCGAATTATCGCTCTATCTCTGAGGAATTTGTCATTATTCCCGAGGTAGGTGCCATTGGCGCTATTGCACCTACTGCTTTAACCAATTCTGGAAACAATAATATATTTGATAGAAACCTCTACAATGGCATATTTACCCTTGGACTCAGAAGATTAGGGGATATTATTACATATCCAAAAATGCTTTCACCCGGGAATGGAAACGATTATGTCTATAATCTGATTGGAGACCCCTCTGTAAAGTTGGACATACCCAAAAACAATATTGAGGTTTCTGTAACACCCTATGCTTCACCCGGAGACACTATTGACATTCAAGGAAAATGGTATACCGACGGCACAATTAATTTTACCATACTTGATACCCAGGACTTTGAGATAGCCAGTGTTTATGGAAATATAATTTCAGGGAATGCTGATGTGAGGATTGTTCTGCCAGATAGCATCCTACCGGGGCAATATAAGATTATATCTTATGCATTTACAGATACTACTGACGGAATTGGCGACCCTGCATATTTTAGTGTTGAAGGTCCCGGGATTCAGAATATTATTTTACATCCCAAAAATCCCTGTTATTACGATACACTAAATGCCGATGTAGTTATTTGCGATTCTGTTTCTATTGATTCGGCATTCTTTCTCTATCGATTTTCTTCTGGTTCTCCATTTTCAAAGGTATCCCTTTCTAATGTATCAGGAGATACATTCGGATTAAGCAGTGGGATTCTTATTGCTTATGACAATAAAACATTGGAATACTATGTTGATGCATATGACTCTCTTGGTAGGCGTACAATTTCAATGAAACACTATAAAAGAATTCTACAAAGGCCTGACTTGCATATGGGCATCCATTATCCCGAACTTATTTTGAATAAAGGAGAACCTTATATAAAATTTGAATTTATGAATGATGGTGGTGAAACAATAGACTCTGCTTTAATTTCATTTTATTACAGGGATACAACAGGAATTTATACTATGTTTGGGATGGACACAGCGAGAAATATATCGCCTGATTCTCTATATACAATTGATATGAAGTGCGCCAATTTATTATCACAGGATACAATACAACTAAAGGTTATACTTGATGAAAGTTTATGGGTATGGGAGACAAATGAAAACAATAACACAATTACAAGTTATATCCCTGTAAATATATTTAAGTTGAGTAAAAACCAGGATTCTGTCTCTATCTATCCATACCCTGAAGGATATTTTTCTGTGGAATTCCCGCCTCAACCTGTGAAAGAGGATTGTTATTTTCAGATTAAAGAAGGGGATGTAATAAGCCCCGAAAATGAACCTGATATACAGAGTGTATATTTCAACAAGAAATTCAGGGTATTTTCTCTTGAATTTTCTGATACATCTGCGGTTCAGGTACCTTATACCCTGAGGTTCTATCCCGATACAATATCAGGAAATATCTACATCTGGAAGGCACCAAAGTGGATAAAAATTCCATCTGTAAGTGATTCCTCATCTGTTTCTGCAAGTGCATCTGATAAGTCCTCTCCTGAATATTCTTTATTTAAGGATACCGATACACAAAAACCCACAATTAAGGTCGAATTTATCGGAACCATCAATGATTCAGTTGTTTTGAATAATACGCTTCAATTTTCAGTTGTCATGGAAGATGAAAATGGAATTGATTTTTTTGTAGATAAACCCAGATTCACAATTGATGGTATACCCATATCTGACCCATTTGTCGACCCTACATTTAAGAATTATAACCTTATACCTGTAAAGATAGATAAAAATATAGAGGAAGGCACACATACAATTGAAATATTTGTGAGAGATGTAAATGGTAATACCCAGATATTTGACAAGGTGATTTCCTATTCCATTCCATTTGAACTTTTGAAGATAGGAAATTATCCAAATCCTGCAAATGAATATACAAGATTTGTTTATTGGGTTACGAAATCTGCTGATGAGGCAAAGATTGAAGTATATACAACATCAGGAAGAAAAATTTTCGAGACAAATCTACCTACCGATGCAGGAAGAAATGAATTTTATTGGAATCTTAAAGATGATTACAGCAGGAAACTTGGGAATGGTGTATATGTATACAAATTTACTCTAAAAAAGGGGAACCTTATTAAAGTGGTTAAAAAGATTCTTGCAGTATTAAGGAGATAGAAATTAAATGAAAAATGAAAATTGCAAAATGAAAATTATAAGTGGTAAAATGCGAAAAATAATATTGATTATTGGAATTGGGATAAATCTTATTGCGGCATATAACACAGATTTTCTCATATTAGGGCAGGGCGGCAGAGGCACTGGAATGGGAAGTGCATTTAGTTCCATTGCAGATGATGGTTTTGGACCGTACTGGAATCCTGCCGGGGCAGTATTAGTCTCTCATCCTACATTTTCAATTGCCAATAACTCATATTTTGGCCTTTTTAAGGATTTTGTATTTGTCCTGAATCACCCCATAGACGAGCATCTCTCTGGTACAGTAAGCGTGCTCTATTATACAACTTCTCCTATAGAGGAATACCCCGTATCAGATACTATAAATGGAGGGAATCCTCTCGGATACTTCAATTATAGCAATGTTCTGATAATAGGAAACTGCGCATATAAAAGAGGTAATTTTTCCTTTGGTAGCAATCTTTCAATGCAAAGGCAAAAAATGCTTGGATATATGGGTTTTGGTGTGCAGATGGATTTTGGAATGATTTATCAGGGCATAGTAAATATTGGGGCATCAGGTTTTGGCATTTTAAGGAATAGCATACGATGGTCAGAACAGAGCGATTATAGAGAACCACTGGAAAGGTATTTTAAGGCAGGCGTTTCAAAAAGTTTTACATTGGGTAAAGATAAGTTCCTCCCGAGTTTTGATATTCTATATTCATACAAATTTTATCCTCAATTTGGTCTGGAATATAATCTAAAGGATGTTTTTCAGGTAAGGGTCGGATATAACTCCTTATTGTCTTATACATTTGGTGCAGGCATCTCATTCTGGAAAATGAGGATTGATTATTCACTTATTTTTTCCGGGATAGGACCTATCAATAGAATCAATCTGGTATACATCAAGAGGCAAAATGATACATAATAAAAGGATAAAGACGCTCACCGCTCATCGCTTACCGCTAAAAAATGGTTGAAAATGAAAGAAAAATGTGTAAAACAACCAATAACAATTAACGAATAACAAAACAAAAACAAGGAGGTTAAGATGATACTATTGTTATTAGGCTTCTTTATGGGAAGTTTCAAACATCCAGGATTTTCTCCAGAAAGATTTATGAACATAAAGGATGCCAGAACTACAAAATTTGATTCATCAAATGTAAGTTTTGTAGGTAATTGGCCATTTGGACTTTGTTATGAATTAAACTACGGTAAAATCAACTCTGTTCCTTATGTATTTCAATCATCTGGTGGAGCAGTAGTTATTCTTGATGTATCAGATTCATTAAATCCTGTAAAGGTATCAGATAAAATATATACAACAGGACTTATAACGCAACTCTTCTTTGATTCCACAAATAATCTGTTGTATGTCGCAGGCTGGCGGGTGGGCATTGAGATATGGGATGTATCAAATCCTTCAAATCCTGTAAAGATTTCTTCTTATAGTACCTCTGCGGCAGGAATATATGTTTCGGGAAATTATGCCTATGTAGCAGATTGGGATTCAGGAGTGGTGATATTGGATGTTTCAGACCCTTCAAATCCTCAAATAGCAGGAACATATGATTCCCCCGGAGCTGCTATAATGTCTACCGTAAAAGATACCTTATCTTATTTAGCAGACTATGGCCAGGGAATGCGTATTATTAATATAAAAGACCCTACAAATCCTTTTGAGATAGGTCATTACACAGTTCCATCAGAATATACAGTGTATATTTATTTAAAAGATACCATTGCATATATGGTAAATACAAACGCTCTGAGGATAATAAATATTTCTGACCCTGCAAATCCTTCTGAAATAGGGACTTATAATCATGGAGGTTATTTTTATGAAGCATATATCAAAGATACCCTTGCTTATATAGCAGATATGGATAGTGGGCTTGTTGTCCTGAATGTTTCTGATGCATCTTCTCCGTTTAAGATATCCTCCAATGATTCTCTTGGGAGTCCAATGGGAGTTTACATTTCTGATAAAATTGGATATATTTCAGATTTTTACTGGGGGCTTAGAGT
>WFRC01000130.1 GCA_015486685.1 Caldifarciminota bacterium | reverse complement strand
GGACTGTATATCCTCTTCGTACATTTCCATTTCTGATTTACTGCCAATGAATACAGTTTTTCCTTCCATTGATACAAAGATGGTATACAGAAGATGTCCCGGATATATGGGTTCTATGACTTCCTTATCAATTTTATGCTTATAAAATTCCTGTTCTATCTCAGAGAATAATATTTTAGTAAATGACTGTTTCATTCTTCTCCTTGTAGTCTTTTTCCCATTTCACTCAGTTCAATTTTTTCCCTTTCTCCTTACGCTTTTTCTCATCGGGGTTGGGGAGCCCCCCTACATAAAATAATAAAGACCGTGAACCGTGACCGCAACTCGTATCCAGAATAATGCGGAAATATTTCGTTAAGCGTAATTCGTAAGGCGTTAATTGTAATAACAACGCTTATTTTATCCAACATCTAACATCCAATATCTTCTATCTCCTTACGCTTTACGCCTCACGCTTCACATTCTTTTCTCTTTCGTTTTTCCCCACGAATCACTATCACAAGCACGTTTGTTAATCCTTTTTTCACTTCTTACTTATTACGCTTTTACTTCCGCATTCCGCATTCTCACTTTTTACTTATTATACCCCATACCTTATACCTTTTCAAATAAGAGTATTTTTTTTACGGCATGAAATAGGTTGGGGACTATAATATCCGGTGTTATTTCTTTTGCTGTTTCCTTTCCGTAGCCCGTTAATACAAGTATAGAGGTTGCCCCGATATTTTTTGCCAGTTTAATATCAGAAGATTTATCCCCAATCACAAAACTTCTGCTCATATCAATATCAAACTTTTTTTTAACCTCTTCAACCATACCTGTATTCGGTTTTCTACAGGGGAGGTTCTCTTCTGGTGTTGATGGACAATATGTGATAAAATCAATTTGCGCACCTTTCCTATTTAAGAGTTCTACCAATCTTCTATTCATTTTTTCCACATCCTCTTCTGTTATCATCCCTCTGTTGATACCGCTCTGGTTGGATAATATTGCAACAAAAAATCCATTTTCATTTAACATTTTTATTGCTTCTCCAGCCATAGGTAGAAGTTCAATCTCATCAGGGGTTTTCATAAAGCCTTTGTCATAGATGATTGTGCCATCTCTATCCAGAAATACAGCGGATTTCCCTATTTCCATACTCCGGGGATTGGTGTGCCGCAAAATTTACATTTACCATTTACAATATTATTTTCAAGGAGGGTATAACCATATCTCTTTATCAGAATTTTCCCACAATGGGGACAATATGTATTTTCTCCCGGGTGTCCAAATGGCACATTTCCTGTATAGACAAATTTCATACCCATATTCTGTGCAATCTTTCTTGCCTTATCTACATCACCCACGGTTGTTGGTGGTAAATTCTCAAGTTTGTAGGTGGGGAAAAATCTCGAAAAGTGTAAAGGGACATTTTCTCCAAGGTTCTCAATTATCCAACCCACCATCTTTTTAAAAATAGCATCTTTGTTATTTATTGTAGGCACAACGAGGTTGGTAACTTCAAGGTGAATGCCCTCTTCTTTCAGTATCTTCAGAGTTTTCAATACAGGTGCGAGGTGTCCCTGAGATACCTCCTCATACAAATTTTCATCCATATATTTCAAATCAATATTTGCCGCATCCAGATATTTACATAATTTTCTCAGTGGTTTTTCCTCCATAAAACCATTTGAGTGCATAATATTGTATATACCTTCATTTTTTGCAATCTTTGCCGTATCATACATATATTCATAGAATACCGTGGGTTCATTATATGTGTATGCAATGGAACGCAGGGGATATTGTGAAGAATAATGGTCGTATACACCAATAACCTCTTCAGGACTCAATCTATAATTTTCTGTTTCCTCTGGTGGAAACTGGGATATTTGCCAATTCTGGCAGAATTTACATCTAAAATTGCATCCTGCTGTTGCAATAGACAGTGCAGAGGTGCCGGGCAAAAAATGAAAAAGTGGTTTTTTTTCTATGGGGTCAATATGAACAGCACAGGGGTTCCCATAAACGAGTGTATAAAGTTTCCCATTTCTATTTTCTCTCACCCTGCATATACCCCTTTCTCCGGGCGGTAAGATGCAGTGATTAGGACAATTCAGGCATTGAACCCTTTTATTTTCTAATTTGATATAGTTCATTGCCTCTCTTGGCTGCACAAATCCCTTTTCCTGTGCATCCACTTCACCTGTAAATACGACCAGAGAAGTTGAAAATAAAACCCTTAAAAATTCTCTTCTATCCATACCCTTAATTTAAGAAAAGATTTTTTGGTGTCAAGAGAATTTTTTGTTTATCAGGGACGGTCCTTCAAAAGTTCAAAACTTTTTGACTCCTAATAAAGAGGTCAGGTAGATAGAAACCTTTATTTAAGCAAGTTTCAAAGGGAAGGTTCAGTTTTAATCTTTCAATAGAGTAAAATAATTTAGATGCTATTCTAATTTACATATAGGATAATTTTTTACTAAAACCTTCTGAAAAATAGATAGTAACAGGCTTAGCAATAAGGAGAAAATTTTACAGAGAACCAGACTTTTGAACTTTTGAAGGACCGTCCCTCTGAAAAGGCTATTTTAGCTTTCTTTTGAAGGGAAGAGTGGTTAAAAAATCCTGATGCACTAT
>WFRC01000129.1 GCA_015486685.1 Caldifarciminota bacterium | reverse complement strand
TTTGTCTATCTCAAAGATACCCCCATATTTTATCAATCCTCTCTCTTAATTCTTCCAACATTATTATACCTCCTTGTTTAACAAGTTAAAACGCTTACCGCTTTCCGCCAAAAATAATAATGCGGAATGCGGATTTATTTCGTTAATCGTAAATCGTTAATCGTTAATCGTAAAAACAACAAAAACAACAACGCATTCACACGGTGAATGCACTCCAAATAAATAACAAAGGACATAAGCCGTAAACAGTGTCATTGCGAGGAGCGTAGCGACGAAGCAATCTCATCTGTTTTCCGTTTATTTCGTTTATCTCGTTTATCTCGTTTATTTCGTTTATCTTTTTACTGGCAGCTGGGAGCTGGAAGCTGGCAGATATTTTCTGCCATCGGCTACCGGCTGTCTTTTTGCCAAGGGCTTACGGCTGTTTTTATCCTCTTGCCCATTACTGTTTTCCCCTCATTCTCTCTTTTCCCTATATGCTTGCTACTCATCCCTCGCTACTGCTTTTTCAACTCATTCACTCATCTCATTTTATCCACATATTCTATCTCTTCCTGTTCTGTCTCTATCTCCCCCATCCAGTGTTTTTCTATTAGAATCTTCATAATTTCACCTATTTCTTTCCCCTCGGTAAATCCCATTTTTTTTAGATTCTTGCCCGTTAAATATATCCTAATTCCTCCGAATTTAAGATACCTTTCAATGATACTCTTCCCCGGTTCATATCTCGCCTGTAAATAATAAAGAGAAGGGGCATTCAACCTCAAAAATGTATGAATAATCTCTCTTTCATTATGCCACCAATCTTCATCCAGAGCATTTAAAATGCCTATTTGCTGACTCTCTTCTTTTCTTAGATTATAAAATTTACTCAATATCTCAATCTGCTCGCTCTCTATCAACAACAAAAAGAATGAAAACCACAAATTTTTCTGTTTATTTTTTATCCTTATATTCTCAAGATAATTTAAGTGTTTCTTTTCTGGTATATTAAACATCAATACAGGTAAAATTCCATATTTTTCCAGATTTAATACAGCATTTTTCCCTTCTCTTAATAAAAAGATGATTTCTTTCCTTCTTCTTTCCGCTGAAATATTATCCTGCAATCTTTGAATATTTTCTCTCAAAAGTTTCTCTGTATATCTATCCATCTTAAAACCAAATCTTGAAGCAAATCTTAATGCCCTTAATATCCTTGTTGGGTCTTCTTGAAAACTTTTCGGATGCAAAATCTTAATAATCCCTCGATGTATATCTCTTAAACCATTGAATGGGTCTATTAAATAACCCAAATTATCAGGTGAAACATCCATACCTACTGCATTTATAGTAAAATCTCTTCTCCTCAAATCCTCTTCAATATTGGCAGGACTTACAGAAGGAAGGGAGCCAGGTTTTTCATACACTTCTTTCCTTGCCGTAGCAAAATCTATCAATGTATTATCCGTTTTAATACTTGCAGTCCCAAATTCTGGATACTTTTTCATAATACCGCCCATTTTTTTATGCACAATCTCTGCAGATTTAATAGCATCCTTCTCACATAAAAAATCAATATCTACTATACTTCTATTCAGAATTAAGTCCCTTACAGGACCACCTACAAGAAATGCCCTATCTCCATTCTCTGAAATAATCTTTCCGATTTCCTTTACTATTTCAGGTATATTCTTTAATAACACTTTCATATACAATAAATATAAAATTAATTCTGATTTGTCAAGATAAAAAAACTTGCAAAAAATTATAACTTAATTATAATATTGTAGGGAAATTTTTCACTCCCTTTATTAAAAACATTTGAAAATCAAAGGCATCTATCTGGCACGAAAATTGTATATTATATTATTTGAAGCATATCTTAATGTTAAAAATTGAAAGTTGAAGGTTGAAAGGAATGAAGACGCTAACCGCTATCCGCCTACCGCTGACCGCTAAAAGAATATTTGCCAAATTGATGTAGGAGGGGCTTCCCAGCCCCGATGAGAAATGGAAAAAGACCGTAAAGCGTGAGGCGTAAAGCGTGAGAAGATAGAAGATATTGGATGTTAGATGTTGGATGAAATAAGCGTTGTTTTTTACAATTAACGAATAACGATTTACGATTAACGAAATAAATCCACATTCCACATTAGTTTTGGCGGATAGCGGTAAGCGGTCAGCGTTTTAACTTATTAAGCAAGGAGGTATAATGAAAAAGTTTTTATTAATAATAATCTTATCAATGAATTTATTTGCTGCACCAAGAGTTTTTGTCTGGGATAATGACCAGGGAAATGCATTTGATGACCCTGAAACACAAAAAAGGGTTGGATGTGAAACAAACATTATATATGCATTAAAGTCTCTGGGAATTGAACCGCAGGTAGACACTATTCTTCCTGATGCTGATTCACTCATTCAGAGTTATGATATTTTATTTGTTGTGAATGGATGGAATCGAGACGATATAATTGGGGCATTTGAAAGAAAAAACATTGAGGCATTTCTGGATACAGGAAATTGCGTTTATATGGAAGGGAATAGTATGGCAGAGGTATATTCAAAAGTTGACACAATATTTCTTAACTATTTTGGCACAAAATTTGTTTCATCGGGAAATTCTAATGGAAATATTGATACCCTTATTGGTGCACCTAAAAGTATTGCAGATGGGCTGAAATTTGCATATCCTTCTGGCACTGATGCTGATTCATCTGCTGACGAAATAGATATATCTAACCCCACAGTAGATACCCTATTTTTATCCCTTCTTAGAGGAAAATTACTTTCTGCAAGGGGTTCAGCATGGGATAAACAGGAGTCTAAGGCAACAAAATACAGAACAATATTTGTTAGTTATGAATTTGGAGCACTTCAATCGTCCGATAAAGAGCTTACACCTGATAGTACAGCAAGAAAAATTTTGATGGAAAGGTATCTCGCGTTCTTTGGATATGCAACAACCCTTCTGGTAGATGATGATGGCGAAAAAAGTGATGATGAGATACTTCAAAAAGACCTACAGGGACTTGGTATTGATTACAGGGCATATACTGTTTCCGCAGGTGACAATAATGGTCCATCTCTTTCTCTGATGTCAAATTATCACAATGTTATCTGGTTTACAGGTAGAGAAAAGACCTATACATTAACACCTACTGATACTGCAAATATAGCAAATTATCTAAAAATAGGAGGGCGAGTATTTTTGATTGGAGAGAATATTGCATCGGATATGTATGCACATTATGGTACAGCAGGGGATACATTTAT
>WFRC01000128.1 GCA_015486685.1 Caldifarciminota bacterium | reverse complement strand
TTAAATGTCCCTGATTTTGTCCCTTATGAAGTTGCCCCACAGGTCTTAAATCTTCAGGAGGTTGAAAAAACAGTGGAATACCCTGAGATTGCCAAAAAAGCAGGGATTGAAGGTGTAGTATATCTGAAGGTGCTGGTATGGACAGATGGAACAGTTAAAAGGGTAAAAGTTATAAAACCTTTATATGATGCGCTTGATAATGCTGCTGTAAAGTCTGCATATCGTCTCAAATTTAAACCTGCATTACAGAGAGATAAGCCTGTTGCAGTTTGGGTTGCAATCCCATTTAGATTCTCCTCTCCTACATCGCCTCGAGTAAAAAAACTGGTAGTTCCCAACTATCCAGAAGCTGCAAAGATTGTAGGAGCAAAAGGAAGGGTATATGTGGGGGTAACAGTGGGTACAAATGGCAAGGTTACAAAAGCAATAGTCTTAAAAAGTTTTGGCAACCTTGCATGTGATGCAAACGCATTAAAAGCAGCAAAAAAGTGCACATTTGAACCTGGCACAATAAATGGAGAACCTGCTGTTATGACAGCAGTTATTCCGTTTAATTTCCCCCCGTATTAAAGAAATTTCAAATAACGACGCATTCACACGGAGAATGCACTCCAAACGACGCAACGGCACGGTCGTTGCACTCCAGAAAATACTCCACCCATCCTGTGAGGTTGCTTCGTCGCTACGCTCCTCGCAATGACAATGCTATCGGCTGTCTTTTTCATTTTCCCCTTGATTTTTTCTCTTAATTTATTATGATAACGAAAAAAGGAGGTGGAATGAAAAAGATATTATTCCTGATGTTAATTTCGTTTTCTGCTTTTGGTGTTGAACTTGGAAAATTCGGCATCCAGTATGAAAGTAGAATTAGAATAGGCTTTCTTGGATATGAGATTAAAGGTCATAAAACAAAGGGAGAATATGGATTGCAGGAAATTGCAACCTTGCGATTTCGGGTATATAATAAAAGCGCAAAGGCATGGGCAAGAAATGTAGAAGTAAAAGTAAATATTTGCGGAAAAACCATAAAAAAATCCATAGGCCGTATAGGAATTTCAACCGTAAAAAATGTTACTTTCAGGGTAAAGATTCCTTCATCTTATTGGGGGAAGAGAATAGAAGGTAAGGCAACTGCAAGGGATAAAAATGTTAGTTCCCATTCTACATCTTTTACTCTCCCCAATATTGTTTTTCCATCATTTTCCTATAAAATAATTGAAGCAGAAGGTATAAAAGATAATATATACCAGCCGGGTGAAGGATTGAAAATAAGATATAAACTTGAAAATGATGGGGAAAGGCCTATTTTCCATATAAAGATAAAAGATTTCAAGCAAGAAAGGGAAATCGCTCTGCTTAATCCCGGAATGTCCACTACTTTCTCATATACTCTTCTTATCCCATTTTCAGATGACAGTATAAGTCTGGTAAGAAAAGCCCCTGTAGAGGTAAATATTCCATTTTTGGGAAAGAAATTTTACTCCATAACCATCCCTATTGTGAAATATAATGTAAAGATGACGCTTGAAGGCTTATACGATAGGCCAGGTGGTCTTTCATCAGGAAATAACAATGGAGAAATGGAGAAAGAAGAAACCATAGAGGCAAAATTTAAGATACTTAATAAAAGCAATGTCACTATAAAAGATGCAGTTCTACATCTCAATCCATTTACAGGAATAAATCCCGTCCAGAATGATGTGCCTCTTGAAGACCTTCCACCGGGAAGAAGTGCAACTGCCTCTGTATCTTTTTATATAAAAAAGAGTTATAATACACGAATACCATTTAATCCTGTATTTGAATTAAAAAGACAAAATATCATTCTGTCAAAGGTTAAGATAGACAGGAGGATAAAAGGAACATCTATACCCTTATGGATTATTCTGAGTATTGTGGGAGGGATTATTTTCATTATCATTGTAATAACTCTGATTGCATATTTCAGCAGATTGATGAAGACAATTTCAAAGGTAACACCAGCATCTGCAAATATACCCATAGGAAATGCAACGCCTGTATCGTCTCCACCTCAAAGGAGGGAAAGAACTATAACAGGTGCAGATATTGGGCTTTCTCAGGAAGCCCAAAAGCGTTATGTATTGGTAAGAGAGATAGGTAAAGGAGGAATGGGAGTAGTATATGAGGCAAAGGACACAATTTTGGACAGAAAGGTAGCATTAAAGGTAATGAGGGCGGAGATATCCATCAGGAAGAGGGAGAGGGACAGGTTTTTGAAGGAAGCGAGGACATCAGCGAGATTAAATCATCCAAATATAGTCACCCTATATG
>WFRC01000127.1 GCA_015486685.1 Caldifarciminota bacterium | reverse complement strand
GTTAGCGTTTTAACTTATTAAACAAGGAGGTGTTTATGTACAAAAAACTTATCAGTGCTGTAATTTTCCTGTCTGCATTGACATCCTTTGGCGCTGCAAACTGGACACAGGAATTTTACGGAGATGTACCACCTATCAAAATCAAGGAACCTTTAGGGGTAATGGTAGGTTCATTGAAACCTGATAATCCTGTTATCACCATCTCCATTCAGGATGTTGGTCTTTACACGGGGCACATCTGCCCTGGGGTTGCAGCAGGATTTAAGGCAACAACCCTTGCACTTGAAGCACTTTACGGAAAAGATATACCTGTGCGAGGCAAGATTAAAATAGCAGCAAATGCACCCTCTGATTTACTGGATGTAGTTTCATACATTACAGGTGCAAGGGCGTTTTATGGAAGGGATGAGGTGAACCATAATGATATTATTATTGACAGGACTCTGGGGGAGAAACCCGGAATAGTTGTTATGGTATTCAAAAGGAAGGACACAGGCAAGATGGTAAAGGTGATATTCAACAAAAATAGGCTTTTCAATTCTAAAATGATGAAGAAGATGAAACAACTAAAAAAGAAGATTATGGAAGGTAAAGGCACAGAAAAGGAAAAAGTAAGAATGAGAAAAGATCTCCAGAAAAAGGTAAAACAAATTCTCTTCAACCTTCCGAAAGGTGTTATAACAGTGGAAGGAATTAAGGATTACAAATTCCCAGAGGCAAAATGAAAGCACTCTCCATCTTATTAACCCTTGCCCCATTTTTTCTTAATGGGGCAGGGGTTGACCCCATTGATTACATTAAAGGAAGGGTTATTGATGCAGAGACAAAGAAACCTATCCCTTATGCCAATATTTTGATTCAAAAAACTGGAATAGGCACATCAACCGATAGTAATGGAAATTTCTTTTTAAGGGGTATCCCAGAGGAGGAATTTATTATTTTTGTATCCCATATTGGTTATAAATCCATTGAAAAGAGGATAGGGATTAAGGGGAGAGATAAAGAATTGTATGTCTACCTTTATCCTGTTTTGTTAAGAATTCCTGATGCCTTTTTGGTTACAGCCTCAAAAGGCACATTTGGTGAATTTGATAGCCCTGTTCCTGTATCTATTATCAGAAAAAAGGATATAGACAACACATCAAATCAGCTTATTACAAATGTTATGAAGGATATTCCGTCTGTATCTATTGTTGGGACAGGATACCATGGTAGTCCGTCTATACGGGGGCTGGCGCGAAAGAGGGTTGCTGTTCTGGTAGATGGGGAAAAATTAAATTCAATGAGAAATACAGGACCCCCTGGCACATTTGTAGATGTTTCTAATATCAAAAGGATTGAGGTTGTGAGAGGACCATATTCTACCCTATATGGTTCGGATGCAATAGGGGGTGTGGTGAATATTCTTACAGAGGGCTATAGTTCTTCTTGCCCGGGGAAATTAAATGTTTCCTATAAATCTGTAAATAAAGGATACGATGTAATTTCTACCATCTCGCGAACCTTTGATAAACTTCAAATATATCTTAATGCAGGCAAACGTAATGGTAAATCATACAAGGACAGCAGAGGGACACCTGTATCCAATACATTCTTTGATGAACAGCATATAATCACAAAGCTTCACTATAACATAAAAAGAAACCAGCATCTCCGGATTAAATGGTGGCTAAGTGATGGCAGAAATATTGGAAAACCTGCATTTGATACCCTTACAAACGCTATGCACAATATTGATTTGCATAATATTCTTGGGGTAAAATATATATGGAGAGAGGTTCACCCAATAATCCCCAGAATGGTATTCCATATCTCCTATCATTATCATAATCTTGGAGTAGATATAAAAAAGCACAAGGTAGAGGATAACCCTGACGAAGATAAACTTGTAAATAACAATAAGAATATTAAAGATGATACCTACACAATTGAGGGTGAAAGCCATTTTCTGTTATGGAAAAATCTGAAAATCTTGACAGGGGTCAATGGATATTTAAGGGAGAATGTCCATATTGATGAGGATAAAATTATACGCAATTATAATACAGGTGCATTTATTCGGGAAATGAAAACAGAACCCATACCCTATGCCTATCAAAGAAATTATGCGATGTTTCTTCAGTCGACATACCTCCCGATAAAGAAGGTTATTATAAATAGTGGTGTTCGTTTTGATGGGGTCTATACAGGGATGAAAGATACGACCAATACTATGTTTAATGTTTACAATCAGGCAATCAGTGGAAATGTAGGGCTCACCTATAATGTAAAAACAGAGTTGAATATTACAGCAAATGTTGGACAGGCTTTCCGTGCACCTGCAATCAAGGAATTGTTTCTGACAACCCAGACCCCTGGTGGATTAAATATTGCAAATAGGGACCTAAAACCTGAGAGGAGTCTGAATATGGATTTTGGAGTTAGATACAAAGGTAATAGCACTGCAATTTCTGTTTCTATATTTCGTAATTCTATTCTTGATATGATTATTCTTGATTGGAATAATTCCACACCAATGCGTGAAGGGACTTTCAGAAATATTGGCAGAGCATTACTCTATGGTGGAGAAATAGCATCTAAATTTCATATTTCAAAGAGATGGAAAATGGAATTTAACCTCTCCAGGATTTATGGATATGATGTAAAGAAGAAGGAAGTATTAAGGGATATCCCACCGTTTAAGGCAAACGGGAATATTCAATATATTTCTAATCGGTTAAGGATTTCCCTTTCGGGTCATTATTCAGGCAGGAAAACAGATGTGCCTGAAAATGATTTTCCCTGTGAGCCATTTTACACATTTGATATATCATCCTCACTGAGATTAAACCACAGAGTGATTTTTTCTGCGTCGGTAACCAATCTATTTAATAAAAACCATAGAGAATGCTATCAATTTGAGTGGATGAGGGCGCCCGGACGCAGTTTTAATGTGGGATTAAAGGTAAAATTCAACACAAAACAAGGAGGTTAATATGAAGCACATCATCAAAACCAAAACTTTGGTGCTATTTCTCACTGTGATGCTTGCATCCTTTTTGAACTGCACCACTTCAAAACCAAATTTACACACAGATGCATGGGTAGATGCATTTGTAAAGCATGTAATGACAGCCAATGGGGAAAGATATGGGATGGTATTTTATGCAGCAGGAGAAAGCCTGACGAGTGCTGTTGCAACTGCCCCTGATGGCGGTGTTTACACCTTAGCAGAATTCTGGAAGGGACCTGGAAATATGCGGTATCACCCTGCTGGAAGTGATATGAAGGATGTTATGCCAACAACAGGAGAATGCGAATTTACATTAAAATTTGAGAATGGCGATGGGATTGTGCTCAGGGATACATTAACAACCATAAGTATCCCTGCACTTACTCAGGTAAATGTCATTCACCCCGCAGGCACAGACAGTATTTATGTAAACTGGGCTTCTGTATCTGGCGTAGATGTATATTATGTAAAATTGACAGATAAACAAAAGAACGAAAGTAAACCCATATTTGTAAACAAAAATGTCCCCGCAGCAGATACAAGTTATGCATTTGACCATAATACCACAGCCACCCCGGGCTGGATGCGACCCACAAAACCTGCGGCAGGAGATACCTGTTATGTAATTGTCGTAGGGGTTAAGTTTGAAGAAGGTGTAGCAGGTTCAGCCCGCACACAGAATAAACAAATGGTTGCTCCAAAATCAAAGATGATAATATGGTAGATATGGGGTAGAATAAGCAAGGTTTCGGGGTCAGTCGTACAAATTACAAATCTTTTTGTGAAAAGTGAGCGACTGACCCCGAAAAAGATTTTCTGTCATTCTAAGTGAAACGAACGGACTATCATAGATGTGAGCGACCAACGGAAGCGAACAATCTCATCGGTTGTCATTGCGAGGAGCGAAGCGACGAAGCAACCTCACAGGATGGGTGGAATAGTTTTGCGTAGTTTCTCCTCTATTTCCCTCCCTTGATGGGAGGGATTAAGGTGAGGGTGAATCTAGAGTGCAACGACCGTGCCGTTGCGTCGTTATTTGTTAATTCCGCATTTTCACTTCCGCATTCCGCATTATTCTTGTCACGAATCACGGTCTTTATTATTTTATGTAGGAGGGGCTTCCCAGCCCCGATAATTATGCTTCTATTCTGGATGCCATCCAGCAGGGTAGAAAATGTATATTGCACCCATTATCTGAAACCTGCCCTTTAATACCCTTTGTCAAAATATAACCTTTTTCCGGATGATATTTGTTTATAAAATTTTTCATACCCCTGGGAACCTCTAACTTTTTTAAGTTTGTAAATTTTACCTCCACCGGCATTCGTCTATTTATTATAAAATCTACCTCTGCACCCATTTTTGTTCTCCAATAACCAATGGGTAATCCATATAGAGAGGACTTTAACAATTCAAGCAAAACAAAGTTTTCTACAAGTGCTCCCATATCAACCCTCTGTTTCATAACATCTATATTTCCTGCTGCCCAGTTCCTTAATCCTGTATCAATAAAGTAGACCTTTGACATTTTCGTGATTTCTTTTAGGGGATTTGTAGAAAAGGCAGGTAAAGGGTATATCAAATATGTTAGTTCAAGTGCCTTTATATATCTTACGGCAGTTTCTCTTGAAATTCTAATATCATTTGAGATTGACAGAATGTTTAACATTCCACCTATACGACCCGAAATCATCCTCATTGTGTCTGTAAATTTTTCAGGTTGTTTAAGATTGAAAAGGGGTATTATATCTCTGTATATATATGCAGAAAATATCTCCCCTAATAACTTTTTTTTCTTGTTTATATCCTTTTCCAGCACTATTCCAGGATAACCTCCGAAAATGAGGTATTCTTCAAGTAAGGGTAGAATTACATCAGGGCCTGCTCTCTTTATAAAACCCAGAATATCCTTTCTTCCTTTGAATAGCAAAAATTCTTCAAAAGAAAGCGGAAAAAGGACAAATTCTATCTTTCTTCCAACAAGGGCTTCCTTAAATTTACTTCGGAGTTTGAGGCTGGAAGAACCTGACACTATTAGTTTAATCTTTCCTTTAAGATGGTCTACGGTAAGTTTTATAAGTTTGTCGGGGTTAGGATGATACTGAATTTCATCTATGAAGAGGAAACTATTTTTAGGTAATGTGGAAGGGAAAGGAAGGTTCTTTAATAACTCCAGGTCATCAGGAAATTCAAGGTCATAATAGAAAATATTTCCCTTTCTCTTTTTCAGTATGTATTTTGCAATCAAGAAGAGAAGAGAGGTTTTTCCAGACTGTCTTGGGCCTG
>WFRC01000126.1 GCA_015486685.1 Caldifarciminota bacterium | reverse complement strand
CCAATCCCTCTTCTGGTTGCCATCACCATAAACAGGTAGGGTATTATTTTTTATAGCCCTGATAGTCATCAAAGGTATCAATTTCTCGGGATACTGGAAATATCCATAATTATTCGAGGGCCTTACTATTATAATAGGTAGGTTATATGTGTGATAAAATGCATAGGCAAGCCTGTCTGCCGCAGCCTTTGCAGCAGAATATGGATTTTTTGGGTTTATAGGGTCTGTCTCTTTATAAGATGCATTTTCCGGCGCTTCACCATATATTTCATCTGTTGATATATGGATAAATCTTTTGTTCGTAGAAGAAATATCCTTGAAACTGTCAAGAAGTGTATATGTGCCCATAATATCTGTATAGAGGAAAGAGGATGGGGAAAGTATTGACCTATCCACATGGGTTTCTGCTGCGAAATTTATTACTCCATTTACATACCCCATTATCTTTCTCACATTTACCTTATCTGTAATGCTATCAATGATGGTCAATAGATTTTCTTCTGAATTGAGGAATGCCTTTATTGTATCTTCAATATCCTCAACAAATTTATAAGAAAAACCTTTCAGTTTTAATCTAAGAAATGTTCCAATGGAAATTTCACCCGAACGAAAAACTTTCACCTTGTCTAAGTAATTAAAATGCACTTCCCTTAAATCTGATCCACTTTCCGGAATAACAATTTCACCGATATAATCCTTTATATTATTCAAATTTCCCGCATAAGTAAGTGCATCCAGAACAATTACTTTTCTACCCATTTTGCACCATTCTCTTACAAATGCACTGCCAATAAATCCTGCTCCACCCGTTACAAGCAGTATACTATCCATCCTTTCTTTTCCAATCATAAGGTATTTCACCAGAGGGTTTCTTTCTTAATTCATCAGGTTCCTCATAATTATATGTATTCGTCGGTATATTTATCACAAGACATTCCTGGTTCTCAATGCACTTAAACCCGTGCCAGACCATCGGAGGTACCTGAATAAGTACAGGATTATGCACCCCAGCGAAAAACTCATTTATAGTTCCTTTTGTTGGACTCTCTTCTCTGTCATCATACAGGGCAATTTTGACCATCCCTTTTACGCAAACCATATTATCAGTTTGATTTTTGTGGCAGTGCCACGCCTTCACTACACCGGGATATGCAGCAGTAATATATACCTGACCAAACTCAATAAAAATTTCTTCATCCCTGCGCAAAATTTCCATCAGCCTTCCCCTCTCATCCGGAATGACCTTTAATTTTTTAACCTTAACACCATCAATAAGTTTTTCCACTGCTACCTCCTTCTTCTAAATATTCCCTTTTTTCTGGGAATAATGGGTTCATTAATAAAGAGTTTCTTTCCATTTATTATTCTATACGGATTTTCATAAAATAGGGTATCTGCCGTCATCCCTAAATCTGAAGAAACAATTTTATATGCCTTTTTTAACATAAATGGTCTCCAATCTACACCATGGGCATCAGATGCGACAAAATGGACAAAACCATTGTCAATCAATTTTAAGAAGAAATGTGGATTTCCTACAAGGCTTGAGCCATTTATATGGGTAATTATACCTGCTTTTATTATATCTTTGAGTATCTCAAGATTATTAAGTAAATAAGGGTATCTATCAATATGTGCCAAAATTGGTGTGATGCCAGAACTTTGGATATTTTTTAGTATATCAAGGAAATTAAACATACCTGTTACAGGAAATTCTATTAAAACATATTTACCTGAAAAATTTATGCTGTATTGGAAATAATCCTCTTTCCGAAAATTGGGGTCAATCATTAATTCTGCGCCGGGTAAAATTTTTATTGAGGTATGTTTCTGTACCAATTTTATTTTTTTCAGAATGTCTTCTTTTTTTGGCTCATACATCCCTCTTATAAAATGTGGTGTCGCTACAATTGTTTTGATACCTTCATCCTCACCTGATTCCAGAAGTTCAATAGATGCTTCAATATCTTTGGGCCCATCATCAATCCCGGGAAGTATATGCGAATGTATATCAATAAACCCTATCATTATTCAACAGATTTCTCAATTAATTCAATTGCTTTAATTACCTTATATGCCTCTTCACCGTTTGTTAAAGGAGTTCTCCCATATTTAATGCACTGGATAAAGTGTTCCATCTCCAATCTTAACGGTTCTTTACCTTCAATATGAGGCACATATATATCACCAATTCTGTGCGTAAGGAACCAATTATCTTCCTGAAACTCAACATTAAATACCCTTTTATATAACTTTACGGGTTCTGCTGTATTGGCGTCATCATATATAATATATCCCTTTTCTCCTGCAACGACAGTGCTTCTAATCTTAACAGGAGATACCCAGCTTACTTCAATATGACATATTATTCCAGAAGGGAATTTCAGATTGATAAATCCAATATCGGTATGTTTGTTGATTACCGCATCCTTTACAAATCCATTTGCTTTTGCAGGCTCTTCATTTAGCCAATATAGGAGTACGGAAAGGTCATGGGGTAATAGGTCCCATAAAACATTTACATCATCCCTATATATACCCAGATTTATCCTTCGGGATGCGATATAAAAAATTTTACCAATCTCCCCTTTGTCAATCAATTCTTTAACCTTAATTACAGAAGGACTATATCTCAATGTATGACCTACCATCAAAACCTTTTTGGATTTCTTTGAGAGTTCAAGCAATTCTTTTGCAAGGGTACTGTCTCCGGCAATGGGTTTTTCAACAAATACATTTTTTTCCTTTTCTAAACAGTCCTTCGCAAGTTTGTAATGGGTTGAAGCAGGTGTAGCAATAACACAGCCCGCAACATCAGGGTCATCCATCAAATTGTCTCTGTCATTTAAGAAAGTGATACCTTTATAAACCCTTTTCAGGTTATATTGGGTTTGTTCATTGGGTTCCACAACAATCAATTCTACATCAGGTATTGCATTAAGATTCCTCAATAATTTGCTACCCCAGTATCCTGCGCCAAATAGTGCTATTTTCATTTTTTTACCTCCTGAAGAATTTTTTTATCGTTTCTGCCACAAATTCTATTTTATCTTCTGCCATCTGTGGATATATAGGGAGTGATAAAACCTCCTTTGCAAACCTTTCTGTGTTTGGCAATACTGTTTTATCTATAATATCCGCTAAACCTGGTTGTTTATGGCAGGGGATAGGATAATGGATACCTACGCCAATTCCTTGTTCCTTTAAATATTTCATCAATTCATCCCTCCTTTCTGTTCTTATAACATAAAGATGCCATACGGGATGGGCGTAATCTGGAATTACGGGTAATTGAACAGGTAAATCTTTAAGCATCTCATTATATTTTTCGGCAATTTCCCCTCTCTTTTCATTCCATTTATCCAATTTCTCCAATTTTACTCTTAAAACAACGGCTTGAAGTTCATCCAGTCTGGAATTCATCCCTATAAGTTTATGCTCATATTTTGTAATCTGACCGTGATATCTCATTATGTCT
>WFRC01000125.1 GCA_015486685.1 Caldifarciminota bacterium | reverse complement strand
GTAAAAGGAGCTATTTTAATGTTTAAGGAAAACAGAACCCTATTTTATCTTATAATAATTTTTATTGGATATCTGATTATATTTGTAGGCCCTGCTGGTTCTCCAAGGTTCAGATTACCCATCGAACCATTTCTCTCAATCTTTGCAGCAAGGGGGATAGTATTAAAAAATTAATTATTGGAATACCTGTATATAATGGGAAAAATGCTGTAATGAAATGCCTTGATGATATTACTAAATATACAGAAAATGTTGATTATGAAATCTGGATATTTGACAACGCATCAGTAGATGGTGCAGTAGATTTTATACAGAAAAAATATCCTGATATAAATATTATAAGAAGTAAGGAAAATCTTGGGTATGCCGGAGCATTGAACAAATTATTTTTTGCCACAAAAAGTAAATACTTTGCGTTTATCAATTCCGATATATTTATAAAAGATAATGCATTCGGAAAGATTGTAAAATTTATGGAAGAAAATCCTGACATTGCATTGGTCTCCCCTGTTCTTAATCAACCAGGCCAAGGTCTGAAAAGAAATTTTGGCATAATATTTCCCAATATATTCACTGTCTTTTTAGATTATACAGGAATTTCAAGGTTTTTCCCAAAAAAAATACCCACATCCCCTATTCAGGTATCATACATAGAAGGGGCATTTATGGTAATGAAAAAAGATATAATAGAAAAATACGGAATACTTGACGAGAAGTTTTTTCTGTTTATGGAAGATATAGATTTTCAGATAAGAATGAGAAAAAAGGAAAAAATCTTTATTCTCCCGGAGATTATAGTTGACCACCTCTGGGGAGGTAGTTTGCCCCACTCTCATCCTATTATGCGAAGAGAAAGGATAAGAAGTCTATGTTATTATTTCAAAAAACATAGACCAAAATGGGAATCAAAAGTTTTGAAACTCTTTTTTACTATAAAAAGAAATCAATGGATAAAAGAGGTATGCAAATGAAAAAAATATTGTTTCTTGACCATACAGTAAGACTGAGCGGCGGAGAGAGAAGCCTCCTGGATATAATGAGAGGTATAAAATCTGATTATATTTCGTACCTGGTTACGCCCGGGGAAAGTCCATTTACAAAAAGGGCTAAAGAAATCGGGGTGAAAGTTGGCTACCTCTCACTGGAAGACTATATCTTAAATAAAAGAAAACAGGACATTATTAAAATAGGGTTGAAAACAATATTTTCTGTCATAAAATATAGCTGGAGGTTATCAAAATTTATTCAGAAGGAAAATATAGACCTCATATATACAAACAGTCAAAAGGCACATATATACGGAACAATTGCAGGCCTATTTTCGCATAGACCTGTAATATGGCATTTTAGAGATATTCTGGAGGGTATCCCATGGATTATCGTGAATAAATTCTCTATTTTCCCAATAAAAATCATTGCCATATCAAATGCAGTGAAAAAACAATTTCTCTTGAGGAATAAAGTAAGCGTAATTTATAATGGAATAGATGTCCCTGCATTAAAAAGAAAGAAGAAATATACCATCGGATATTTTGGGCAGATTGCAAGATGGAAAGGGACGGATACATTCTTAAGGGTTTTTAAGTTACTAAAGGAACAAATGCCAGAAGCAAATTGTGTAGTTGCAGGAGATGCCCTGTTTGGCAATATTGGTTTCAAGAATGAACTATTAGAATATATTAAAAAAAATAATCTTGAAAACGCCGTTGATTTCACAGGATTCCTTGAAAATCCATATCCAAAGATGGCAGAAACAAAAATCCTTGTTCATCTACCAAGAAAAGATGAACCATTCGGCAGGGTTTTAATTGAGGCAATGGAAATGGGCATCCCTGTAATTACATTTAAGAATGCATCCACAAAAGAAGTTGTAGATAATGCAGGTATTGTTATAGAAAAGGGAAATATACAGAAGGTTGTGGACGAAATTATCCATTTGTTAAATAATGAAAAACTATATAATTATTATGCAATGAAAGGCAAAGAGAGACAAAAAACTTTATTTACCAGAGAAATACTCATTGAAAATGCAAAAAAATTATTGAAAGAAATAATATGATGCATATTAAAAAGATTGGAAAAATAAAAAAGTATATTGAGATGCGCTCAGGAAAATCCATACCCCTCCCCCACTCTTGCACATTTGAAATCTCTACATATTGTAATCTGAATTGCCCAATGTGCTATTATAAAACCCTATTTAAGCACAATGAATTGGCATTTAAGACAATAAAATTTATCATTGAGAAAAGGCTTGCTGGTATTATTAAAGATGTTTATTTAATTGGTGCTGAACCTTATTTGAAGCCACACTTAAAGGAAATTCTGAGAATATTCTTAGACAATGGAATTTCTGTTGCTGTCCAGACCAATGGAACACTTATTATATCTAAAAAAGATTTGTTGCCATTGTTTAAACAGGTAGATTTATCCATTGATGGATTTGAAAAAACACACGATGATATAAGGGGAAAAGGTAGCTGGGAAAAAACTATGGAAGGTTTAGATATTCTTGTCCAGAGAAAGAAATTAGGCGTTGTAAGTATTACTGTAATGGAAGAAAATCTGGATGAGACTGAGGATTTAATATATTTTTTGAAGGATAAGGGTGCTAAATACTTTGACCTTTCATTTTTGATGTGGGGAGAAAAAGATGATATAGAAAAAACAGCAAGAATACTAAATATAAAATCTACAGAGATTATACCTCAACCATCAAATAATCCATATCACAACATAGATAGAATAGCAAAAATTGTAAGATTAAAAAATATCTCTGGGGTTCATTTTAGCCCTGATTTTATAAAACACCTCCCTGAAATCTTTCTGAAAGGAGAAATTAGAGAAAATGTAAAACTTACCTGCTCCGCACTCTACAATCTGAGAATTGACCCTATGGGAAGTATAATCCCCTGTCCATTTATCAGAAAAACATTTGGGAATTTGATAAAAGATGATGTGAAAGATGTCTGGAATAGCCCTGAATTTCTGGCATTTAGAAAAAGCCTAATCTCAAATAATCTTTATCCTGTATGTAAAAGGTGCTGCCGTGCAGATAGATTGTAGTAAATAAACAGTTCTATTTTTCCTTCTCCCTAATCTTTTTTATCTGTCTTTTTTCACTTTTCACGGTATACTTTTATTTCCCTATTTTATTATTCCTCTTTTTGAGGATTTTATAAAGTTTATCAGGTAGATTATATCAGGATTCCCTGTGTTTTCTATCTTTTCCAATGCCTGTTTCGTATTTAACCTGCTCCTGAACAAAATCTTAAATGCATCTTTTATAGGCTGAATTCTTTCAGAAGAAAATTTATGGAATTTCAATCCATCGAGATTTACCCCTACAACCCTCAAAGGTTCACCCGCCGCCAAAGAAAAAGGCGGCACATCTTTTACAACCCGATATCCTCCTCCAATCAGTGCATAGGCACCAATCCTCACAAAAGGATGAACTGGAACAAGTGCACTTATATAAGCACAATCCTGAACCTCTACCCATCCTCCAAGTGTTGTGCCATTTGCCAATCTTGTGTATGACCCCATATTTACATTGTGGCCAATATGCGTATATGCCATAATAAAATTATTATCCCCAATGGTTGTATCGCCCTCTTTACTCCCTCTGTGAATCGTCGCAAATTCTCTAATAACATTCCTATCTCCAATTATGACACCTGTTTCTTCCCCTTTATATTGAATATCCTGAGGGGCTTCCCCTATCACTACATAGGGATATACCTCATTCCATTTTCCAATAGCAGTGCCCTTCCTTATTATTGCACCTTCCTTTATTACAGTTCCTTCCCCAATATAAACCCCTTCTTCAATAATAGCAAATGCAGATATCTTTACTTCCGGAGAAAGAACTGCACCTGAATGCACTGTGGCAGATGAAGAAATAAATTTCATCTATCTACAATAAACGCAGTTAATCTCCCTTCGGCAACAAGGGTATCCTCTACATAAGTTTTTGCATCCATCACACAATATTTTTCACTCATCCTGATCTTTTTTACTTCGTGCCGCAGGACATCCCCTGGCTTCACAGGCTTCCTGAATCTTACTCCGTCAATCTTCCCAAAATATGCAAGTTTTTTTTCAGGGTGTTCAATGGAATGAAGCAGTAGAAATCCGCCTGTTTGTGCCATCGATTCAACAATCAAAACCCCTGGCATAACGGGTTCACCGGGAAAATGCCCCTGAAAAAAGGGTTCATTAATCGTAACATTCTTTATTCCCACTACGGTATCTTCATCCATACTGATAATCTTGTCAACAAGAAGAAATGGATAACGATGAGGTAGTAATTTCATTATATCGTGGATATCATATTTCATTTTTTCTCCTCCTTTAAAAGCATCTTTAAAAATTTTATATGGTCTTCATGTCCTGCATTTATAAGGAAAAAACGACCTTCAATATTGGTACCTAAAAGGCACAAATCCCCAAGGAAATCTAATATCTTATGCCTGACAGGTTCATCTTCAAATCTAAGTTTATTTGTTTTGCCATCTTTACCTATTATTACAGCATTAGATGCAGTCCCGCCCTTTATAAGTCCCTTTTTTCTTAAATCTGGTATCCGTTCCTTCAAGGTAAATGTCCTTGCAGGTGCAATCCTACCCGTAAATAAATATCTTTTAATAAAAAAACCATTATATTGGTAAGATAAAAAAGGGTTATCATAAGAAATTTGTGAAAAAACATATGTATCATCGGAAGGCATATAAAACATTTCCGTACCATTCTTATTAAAATGCACCGAAGGAAACTTTCTCATTGGAATTTCCCTATCTAAATCTTCTAATCCTTCTTCCATAATATAATTAACAAACGGTAATGCACTTCCATCCATTGCAGGAATTTCTCCACCCTTTACTTCACAAATAATGTGCGTTATCCTGAATGCAAATAGAACAGAAAGAAGGTGCTCCACCGTTGAAACACTTTTACCTTTATCTGAAAGCACTATCCTGTGGAATGTTGATGCCACATTCTTAATATCTGCCTTTATTTCGGTGCCATCCACAGAGAATCTAATCCCACCTCTATCAGCAGGTATCAATCTTAAAAATGTCTGATTACCTGTATGAAGCCCTCTCCCCTTAATTTTTACTATATCTCTAATTGTTCTTTCTTGCATTTGACAAAAGATTGAAAATATTCCTTGATATTTTATCTGCGTTCATATCCAACATATTGTATAGTTCATTTTGTGTCCCGTGCTCAATAAATCTATCAGGTATCCCTATTCTTAAAACATCCTTGCTTATTTTACATTCATTCAACATCTCAAGGACAGCAGAGCCAAAACCACCCGCTATTACATTATCTTCAAGTGTAATTATATGTTTCACAGAGGAAATCGCATCACATATCAATTCTTTATCCAGAGGTTTTACGAACCTTGCATTGATAACCCCTGCGGAGACTCCTTGCTTTTCTAAAATCTTACTCGCTTTCAGGGATGGATGGACAAGTGTACCAATTGCCAGAAGATACACATCTTCTCCCTCCTTTAATATCTCAGCCTTCCCTATTTTAAGAGGTCCAGGATGAGTGCTCAAATCTATTCCAATACCACTACCTCTTGGATACCTCACTGCAATAGGGCCCGAAGAATAGTCCACCATTGTTGATACCATTCGTTGAAGTTCTCTCTCATCCTTTGGAGCCATTACTACCATATTTGGTATTATCCTTAAATACGAAAGGTCAAATACTCCATGATGAGTTGGCCCATCATCCCCTACAAGTCCTCCCCTATCAATCCCAAATCTTACAGGAAGGTTCTGGATACATACATCATGTATAATCTGGTCATAAGCCCTTTGTAAAAATGTAGAGTATATCGTAGCAAATGGTTTTTTACCTCCCTTTGCAAGACCTGCCGCAAATGTCACTGCACACTGCTCAGCAATACCCACATCAAAAAATCTTTCGGGAATATGCTCCTTAAAATAATCCAACCGTGTTCCCTCTGGCATAGCCGATGTAATTGCTACTATATCAGCATCTTCACTGGCAAAGTCTGTCAATGTTTTGCTGTAAACATAACTATATTTTGGTGGAGCAGGTTTTTTTATTGGTTCCCCTGTTTCTATCTTATAAGGTCCAAGCCCATGAAATAGCGTAGGATTGCTTTCTGCTGGCTTATAGCCCTTACCCTTCTCCGTTATTAAATGCAAAAGATTGGGACCCTTGATATATTTTAATTTTCTCAATATGGAAATTATCTCTCTTAAATCGTGCCCATCTGTGGGACCGTAATATCTGATTCCCATTTCTTCAAATAAGATAGTAGGAACAAGTAGGTTTTTTAAACCCTCTGAAAGTTTATGTGCCGCATTCTTTGCCTTCATATCCAACCCAACGGGTAATTTCCCCAGTAAATCCCAGGCATCATTTTTTAGTCTGTTATACAACCCGGTCGTCTGTAATCTTATTAAATAATCTTTTAAGCCTCCTACATTTTCATCTATAGACATCTTGTTATCATTGAGAATAATAAGAACATCCTTTTTATTCTGCCCTAAATTGTTTAACCCTTCAAGAGCTACTCCCCCTGTCATCGCCCCATCGCCTATTACTGCAATAACTTTATATTTATCGTGATTTAAGTCTCTTGCCGCTGCAATACCCATAGCAGCAGCGATAGATGTGCTTGCATGACCTACACCAAATACATCATATATACTTTCTTTAGGGCTTATAAAACCGCTTATTCCACCAAACTTCCTCAGTGTATAGAATACATCCCTCCTCCCTGTAATCAATTTATGCCCATAGGCCTGATGCCCAACATCCCATATTATCTTATCCTCCGGTGTATCAAAAACATAATGAAGAGCCAATATGAGTTCTATTGTGCCTAAACTTGGGGCTACATGCCCACCATTTTTTGAAGTTACTTCCACAATTTTTTTCCTCATATCAGATGCAAGTATCTTAAGGTCGCTTATACTCAACCCCTTAATATCCTTTGGTGAATTTATATTTTCAAGCATTTTTATTTTCCTCCTGATTGTTTAAGTAATATAAAATAATTAACTGCAAAGATTTTTAATCACGCATTCAGAAAACAGCCATTAGCCATCGGTAGTTAGTTAGCAAAAAACCACTTCGGAACTACAAGATTTACACAGATTGTCACAAGATTTCTGTTGGAAATCTCAAACCCAAATATTACGATTCAACTTTTAGCTTACTCATCCGCTATCTATATATGCTAAGGGCGACAACAGCACCGTATATAATACCCATTATAATTTCAACAGGCGTATGCCCAATGAGTTCTACCAATTTCTCTTCCGGAACTTTGCCCTTTTTGTAAATATCATCAACAATCTTATTGAGGACAGATGCCTGCCTTCCTGCTGCCCTCCTTAACCCACCAGCATCATAAATCACAAAAAAACCAAAAAGCACAGTTACCGCAAAGATGGCTGAGTTCCAACCTGCTTTAAGCCCCACAATCAAAGTAAGTGAAGTAACAGAAGCAGTATGAGAGCTTGGCATCCCACCCATTTCAAATAACCGTTTGAAATTAAGCCTTCTATGGGTAATATAATATAAAAATAATTTTATAATCTGAACACTAAATCCACTTATAGTAGGTATTAATATTACTTCATAAGATTTCCATATATCCATTAATAAGCCCTTTTTATTATAAAATCTACAATATTCCTCAAATCTTCACTTTCAATGTTCAATCTACCCATAACATTTTTTGCAAGATTACCAAATTTTTCAGCCCTGTACTTTGCCCCATCAAGACCATACAAAGCAGGATAAGTAATCTTATTCTGTTGAATATCTTTTCCTGTACTCTTTCCAAGCGTATTTTTCTCACCCATAATATCCAGAATATCATCTGTGATTTGAAAACTCATCCCCATCAATAGTCCTGCCCATTTCATACATTTGATTATTTCTTCATCTGCATCGGCAAGTAATACACCAATCTCAAGTGCTGCGGATATTAAGGCACCTGTTTTGTGAGAATGTATATATCTAAGAAGTCCCGGGCTAATCATTTCTCCCGTGCCTTTTATATCCATAACCTGACCGCCAACAACTCCAGAAGGGCCTATTGCTTTCGTCAGAACCTTTAAGGCTCTAATACTCTTTTCTGGCGGTATATCTGAATGAGATATAATATCAAACGCTTCAGAAAAAAGGGCATCGCCAGCAAGTATAGCAACCCCTTCTCCAAAAACTTTATGGGACGATGGCTTACCTCTTCTAAAATCATCGTCATCCATTGCAGGAAGGTCATCGTGTATTAACGAATAGGTATGAATTAATTCTACAGCACAGGCAAAAGGCATTGCCAAATCTTCATCTTTTCCTCCTGAAGAAATATAGGCACTAAGAAGAAGTATAGGTCTGAGCCTTTTCCCTCCTGCAAATACACTATAATGTATTGCCTTATATATTAAAGGAGGATATTTACCATCTGTAAGCAAGTAGCCTTCAAGGGCGTTGTTAACCTTATCCTTCCACCTCTTTAAGAATTTTTCAACCCTTTCCATCTTCAATAGGTTGAGTAGAAAGATTCCCTTCACTATCCTTTACAAGTTTTTCCACCTTTAATCTTGCATTTTCAAGTGTATTCTGAAGTTCTTGAACTATTTTAGTACCTTCTTCAAAAAGGTTTACCAACTCTTCTAATGGTGTTTCAGGCTTTTCCAATGCTTCCAATATCTCTTCCAATCTCTTTATACCTTCTTCATATTTCATATCATAAAAATACAAAAAAAATCCTTAACTGTCAACCATTTTTTTTTAATGCAAAATTAAGACAATGAAAAAAGATGCAAAATGAAAATAAACCAGAGATTGTAACCACAAATTCATCACATTAGATAATAAACACCTAACGAAATCAGTGTTTGCAATTTTTTTACAAATAGGAAACGATTAAGGAAATTATGCCTGTAAGCATCAGGATTTTTAATACCCTCTCATTTTTACCAAAACTCTCTGCATCAGGTGTAAGTTTGAAAGACATTAGAATAAGTGGAATATCAACCGTAAATATTACAAGTATTAAATACATTTTACCATATACAGGATATGCAAGAATTGTTGCTATAACAAGCAGTAAAAATAAGATGATTGTAAAAAATTTTGCATTTCTCAATCCAAAAACCAGTGGAAATGTCTTTAACTTTCCTTTTTTATCACCCATTACATCCTCTCCATCTTTAAGAATTTCTCTACCAAAATGAATAAGAAATACAAATATAAACGGAAAAATTACAGTCCCTGCACCCCCTGTGCTTATTGCACCAAAAGGAATTGTTAAAGCAGCACAAATGGAAACAGCGGCATTCCCAACCAGAGGAATACCTTTTAAGTTTAACGAATAAAGTGTCAATAAAACCCATACGGAAATAGCAATGAGAAAATATGGAAGTCCAATCACAATAGAGGTAATAATACCTGAAATGGAAAAAACTACCCATTCAACTGATGCCATTTTTATAGAGATTTCCCCTGATGGTATAGGTCTTTTCGGCCTGTTAATTTTATCTATTTCCCTATCCACAATATCATTGAGGATATTGCCAGATGATGCTACCAAAAAAACAATAATACCTGCAATGATAGAAAATTTATTTATCGTCCTTCCACCAAGATATGCACCTAATAGAGTTGCAAAAAAGGCAATAATACCGTTAATGGGACGTAAAATTAGTATTGAGGATTTAATCTTTGACATACATCAATGAGAGGAAGAAAATGTCATACTGTCAAACCCCGTCCCCACTCAGGATACTTCTGACCCGGAAGGAACATCTTTGTCCGGTTGAAGTATTGAAACAATCTCTCCAGATGAGGCTGCAAGCAACATACCTTCTGATTTAATTCCTCTTATAATAGCAGGCTCAAGATTTGTAATAACCACAATTGTTTTTCCCAGAAGTTCATCCTCTGTATAATGCTTAACAAGACCCGCAACAAGTGTTCTCTTTTCATCACCCAGGTCTATCTGGAGTTTATATAATTTGTCGGCATTTTCCACCCTCTCAATACCGATAATCTTTGCTGTCCTCAATCCCATCTTTTTAAAATCCTGGATTGAAACATATTCTTTTTTTTGCTCCATCTCTTCCTCCTTACCAAGTTTTTTTATTTGAGTTTCAATCTCCCCATCTTCTATTTTTTTATAGAGGATTTCAATCCTGTTTAATTCTTCTCCACCCTTTATTTGAGGTATTTTAATCTCATCCCATTTTCTGAAAGGAAGCCCCAACATCTTTTTTATCCTTTTGGCAGAAAATGGGATAAATGGTTCTGCAATATCGGCAAGTGCATCAATAAGGACACAACAGGTGTAAATGGTATTCCCTGCATTTTCTGGATTTTCCTTCAACATCTTCCATGGAGCAGAGATATCATAATATCTATTTCCCATATCTGCAAGGTCCATAAATGATTTTATTGCCTTTCTCATCTGGAATGATTCTATAAGTTTATCTATTTTATCAACGGTTTCCTCTATCTGCATAAAAATCTGCTGAGAATTTTCTGTTAAACTTTCAGGATACGGTATCTTATTTCCCATATAATTTTTTACAAATGTCAAAACACGATTTACAAAGTTCCCAAATGCATTGATAAGTTCTGTATTTACCCTTTCCTGAAATTCCTTCCATTTGAAATCACTGTCTTTTGTCTCAGGGGCTATAATAGTTAAGTAGTATCTCATATAATCAGGTGGAAAATCCCTTAAATACTCATCAAGCCATACCGCCCAATTTCTGCTTGTAGAGATTTTACCGCCCTCCATATTCAAAAATTCATTTGCAGGTATATCATCGGGAAGTATATAATCCTCCATCCCCATCAAAATAGCAGGCCATACCACTGCATGAAAAATGATATTATCTTTTCCAATGAAATGGACCAGTTTTGTATCCTTACTGTACCAATAATCTTTCCACTTCTCAGGCTCTCCTTTATTTTTAGCCCACTCTATTGTCGAAGATATATATCCGATTGGCGCATCAAACCAAACATAAAGCACCTTGTTTCGGGCTTCTTTTAGCGGAACGGGAACACCCCAGCTCAAGTCTCTGGTAATTGCCCTTGGCCTTAATCCTTCTTGAAACCACCCTTGAACAAACTGTTTTACATTATCACGCCAATGTTCCTTCTCAGAAATCCACTCTTGAAGCCTTTTTTGAAACACATCCAAGTTAAAATACCAGTGTTTTGTCTCTCTTAAAATAGGAGTACTACCGCATATTTTACACTTTGGGTTAATAAGCATTGTAGGCTCAAGCCATCTCCCACACTTTTCACACTGGTCTCCCCTTGCCGAAGTATAACCACAATAGGGGCAGGTGCCCTCTACATATCTATCTGGAAGAAATCTTTTACAATTCGGGCAATAAAATTGTTCCTCTGTCTTTGAAGAAATATAGCCCTTCTTATGGAGTTTTAGAAAAAACTCCTGCGCAAGTTTATAATGTGCAGGGAGAGAAGTCCTTGAAAAGTTATCAAATGATATGCCAAAACCTTCAAAACTTTCTTTAATTATTTTATAATATCTATCAACGATTTCTTTTGGGGAAACACCTTGCTTTTCTGCTGAAATAGTAATGGGCACTCCATTCTCATCTGTCCCGCAAATATGTATCGCATCCCTTCCCTTTCTCCTCTGAAACCGCGTATATATATCAGCAGGTAAATAAGCACCTGCAAGGTGTCCAATATGAACCTTCCCATTTGCATAAGGAAGTGCACTCGTAATGAGAATTTTATTCTTCAACCGAACTCCTCTTTGGAATAAGCCACCATACCTTTTTCTTCTTAATCATACTGAGAGGAAGATTTTCTTCCGCACCTTCTGGATATTTTACCTTTACAATTTCAGCCAGAATATTAAAATGCACCACACTGGCAGTGCCCTTCGGGGTTTCTACTGTGCTCCCAACCCTGGGATATTTTGTATTTTCCTCTTTATAAAAGTTGTATTCGTAATTAAAACAGCACATCAACCTCCCACACACACCGGATATCTTATTTGGGTCAGCATTCACATGCTGTTCCCTTGCCACCTGAAGTCCAATGGAAACCTTCTTTTTAAAAAGGTTCATACAACACAATGGTCTTCCGCATACCCCAATTCCTCCAAGAAACCCTGCATAATCCCTTACCCCAATCTGTCTTAATTCAATCCTTGTCCTATATTTTCTCGCAAGGTCTTTAACAAGTTCTCTGAAATCAATCCTGTGCTCTGCAAGAAAGTAGAATTTCATCTTTTTTCTTTCCCATTCTTGCTCTACTCCCACCAATTTCATCGGGAGGTTCCTTTCCTGAATACGATATTCACAAAATTGAAATGCCTCCTCTTCATTCTTTCGTATTTCTCTTAAAACATCCTTTTCTTCAGGATACAGTGGCCTCAATACCTTCCCTTCTGTTTCCTTTTCACTCAAAATGGGGCTTAAAACTCTGCCCGCATATATTTCACCATTTTTTTCACAAAGCACATCCTCCCCTTCCTTCAGGGTAAAAGGACATCCCAACATCTCCTGGGTCGCCTTAAATTTAATTTTATATAACATCTTGAGTCCAACCTTCCTTTATTTTTTGACAGGATTAACAGGATAAAAATCCCAAATCCAAATAATCTCGTTTATCTCGTTTGTCTCGTTAGTTTAGTCTATCTGGTCTATCTGGTTTGTTTCGTCCCTCACGAGTCACCACCACAAACACGTTTGTTAATCCTTTATCCATTCACTAATCTTTTCGCTACCTGCTAACGGCCATCGGCTGTCGTTCTTATCGGGGCTGGGAAGCCCCTCCTACATTTTGCATTTTTCACTTTTCATTAAATCCTAGTTCTCACTTCTCACTTATTAAACCATACCCCATACCCTATCCACCATACCCTAATTATACCCTATAAACCCAATAAACCCATTCACCCATCCACTCATTCACTTTCCTATCACCCATTGCCCATTACCGTTTCTTTCTCATTCTCTCTTTTTCCTATATACTCGCTACTCATTCCTCGCTACTGCTTTTTCCACTCATCCACTCATTCACTTTCCTATCACCCATTGCCCATTACCGTTTCTTTCTCATTCTCTCTTTTTCCTATATACTCGCTACTCATTCCTCGCTACTGCTTTTTCCACTCATCCACCCATTCACTTCCCACTTCCCATTACCTCTTACCTATTACCAAAAATTTTATTTACAATAAATACACAGCGAAGCGTAATAACGCGAAGCAAATACACGCCGTAGGCAAATAACTATTCTCATTCATTTTGCATTTTACAATTTCCATCTTACAATTAATGCTTCCCCTTTTATATCTTTATAATTAAGTTTGTCATTATCTCTTCAGGAATTACATTATACCGATATTCCTGATAAGACTCATTCAAAATTTCAATCTTGTTCTGGATATCCTCCATCGTATATTTTCCAGATACCTGCCTCAATTCATCTATATAATCCTTGTTGATAATCCTATCCATATTCAATTTTATTTTTATCATATCATAGATATACAGGTATAAAATATATATAATTATCTCAATGTCAAGTGCCCTCGGTTTATTCCATCTAATTACCCTGGTTTTAGCATCTCCTGAAAAGAAAAGTTCCCCAATCTCTCTTCTCAACCTATTTGTATCCTCATCAAAAAATATTGAAATTTCTTCTGCCGAAATCATATCAGGCAATGTTGTATTCCCAAAAAATTTCTTAAAAATAGTGTCCTTATTTCTTTTCGATAAATATCTGAATCTCACCCACTGCGTCCTTGAAGATATAGTAGGCAACAATAGCGTCGGACTTGTTGTAATAAGTATAAATACAGTATTCAGAGGGGGTTCTTCAAGCACCTTTAAGAATGCATTAGCGGCTTCCACTGTCATCCTTTCAGCATTTAAGATAATAAAAACCTTTTTTCTCCCTTCAAAAGGAGTCAAGTATGCCTCTTTAACAATTTCTCCCCTGATGGTATTTATACCAATATCCCTTGCATCAAGTAAAAATTTAAAATACCTTCCCTCTTTCCTTAATTTTGCAATATCCTTTGGCAGGGAATATTTCTTATTAGGAGGAAATATCAGATGCACATCGGGATGCTCAAATTTTGATATCTTCTTGCAAGATGGGCATTCGTCACAGGGAATTCCCAATCCCTTTTTACAGTTTAGCCCCTTTGCAAATTCAATTGCAGTAGAAAACCTGCCAGAAAAATTTGGGCCATAAAAAAGATATGCGTTCGCTATTCTCCCTTTTTTTAAACTCCCTTTCAGAAATTTCAGCACTTCTTTCTGCCCAATAATTTCATTAAATCCCATTATCATCTACCTTTTTAAGTATATCAAAGGATTTACGGGTTTACCATGCTTTCTGATTTCAAAATGTAATTCAGGAAAATCAGTAGAACCCGTATCTCCCACCTTCCCAACGATGTCTCCCATAAGGACATCATTGCCTAATACAACAGCAATAGATGAAAGATGCCCGTATAGAGTATAATAACCGTCGTCGTGGTCAATAAGAACCACCTTCCCATATCCCAGGAAATTATCTGCATATACTACCTTCCCACTGTAAACTGCATAGACATCCTCTCCCCATGGTGCCTTTATGTCAATACCATTATTTTTGGTTGTTGTCCCATATTTTAAATCCTTTACAAAACCAAATTTCCCCACAATTTTTCCCTCTGCAGGCATCATAATTTTACCCTTATGCGTATCAAAATAAGTAATCCCTTTCCTTTTCTTCTTTCGCTCTTCAAGCGAAGCAATCAATTTCTGGAGGTCTCTCTCAGACTGACGCAATTCTACTGCAAGTTTCTCTGCATCCTCTCTCTGGGATTTCGTCGAACTAAGATACCTTTTTTTATTTTCCTTCTCTGCCAATAGGTTGCCACCCTCATTCTCGGCTTCCTTCCTTATAATCTTTAACTTTTTCAATTTAGACACCACGGTTTCCTTTTCATCTTTCAATATCTGAGAAATCCTCAGTATCTCTCGATAAACCCTCTGGTCCTGCTGTGCTATTAAGATAAGGTATTTTACCCTTTTTACGGCATCATCAAATGAATGGGAAAGGAGTATAATCTCTATAGGGTGTATTTCTCCATATTTGTATATTTCCCTTAACCTTCTTGCCAATATCTTTTTCTTGGCAGTTAAGCGTGTAGAAAGCCTCTCTATCTTGTTTCCCAAAAACTTTATCTGTTCCTCTGTATTTGCCTCTTCTCTTTTCAGTTCACTGATAAGATTTCTGTTTAGATAAATTTCATTATCAATTTCCTGAATAGATTGCAGGATACTGCTTTCTTTACCCTTCAATTCTTTAATTTTTTTTCTCTGTTGTTTTAATTTTACCCTTAAATTCTGAAGCCTTCTCTGCGGTGTAGATTCTCCGGGCAAAAGCAGAGGAAGATATAAAAGGCACAGGAAAAAAATATATCTCATTAAATTTCTATCTCGTCTCCAGGCTGCATAATCTTTACTTTTGCTTTATCACCGACAAGTTGTGCAAATTTATTCGGGTCTCCTTTTATTAAAGGAAATGTCTTATAATGGACAGGAACTATCAACGGGATTTTCAGAAAATCAACTGCCATTGCCGCCTGTTCTTCATCCATTGTATACCTTCCACCAATAGGTAAAAATCCTATATCGGGTTTAAATAATTCCCCTATTAACTTCATATCGCTAAAAATACCTGTATCACCTGCATGATATACCCTTTTGCCATCCATTTCAATCACAGCACCCATAGAATGTCCTACCCCTGATGTATGCAAAGCAAGTGTAAGCCAGAATTTCACTCCATCCCTCTCAACAGGTCCTCCAATATTCATACCTTCGGCTTCAATGCCCTGAGATTGTGCATTTACGGCTATTTCATGCTGGGAAACTATTACTGCCCCTTTTTTCTTTGCTATGGTAAAACTATCACCCAGATGGTCAGCGTGGTCATGGGTAACTACGATAAAATCTACCTTCTCAAATGCATCCGGTCCCATAGGTGCAAATGAATTTCCTGTAAGAAAGGGGTCAATAAGTATAACCTTACTTCCTGAAAGTTGGACGCCTGAATGTGATAAATAAAGGATTTTCATCATCCCTCCTTTTTTTCATTTAACAACTTTTTTCTCTCTTTCCTTTTCTTCCATCTTAATCTAATCTTTAACCTTCTTATCTTTATTTTACTTTTTGACCTTGACATTTTACCTCCTATCCTGCAAGATGTTTACCATCTTTAATCCTTATCATCTTTCTTTTCTTAAAAAATGGTAAATGCACTGCTTCCATTATAATAAGGATTAAAGGCAATAATAAACCCAAAAAACTCTTTCTACTTATGTTATCTGTATCCCATTTTTTTGACTGCTTCTGCATTTTTCCTCCAATTTTTAAGTGTTTTTACCTTTATTTCAAGGTAAACAGGCCTGTCTAAAAATACCTCAATTTCTCTCCTGCTGATGGTTCCCAATCTCTTCAATTTTTCTCCATTCTTTCCTATAATAATACCCTTTTGTGACGCTTTTTCAACAAAAATTACAGCCTTTATATAATCTTTTTGATTCTTTCCCCTCTCTTTCATATCCTCAATTTCAACCCCTGTTGCATAGGGAATTTCTTCTCCATAAAATTCAAAAATTTTCTCCCTGATGATTTCGGAAATGAAAAATCTCTCAGGCCTATCTGAAATATATTCAGGTGGATAATACATTTCAGCCTCAGGGAGATAACCCAATGTTGTTGAAATAAGTTCCTCTATACCATCCCCTTTAAGTGCAGAAATAGGAATTATCTCATTAAAACAGGAATCTTTATATTCATCAATTATCGGTAAAATCAGCCTTCTATCTATCAAATCTATTTTATTAATTACAAGAAAAATGGGTGAAGATACATCCCTAAAATATTTCTCCTCAATCACAGGTCTTTTCGCATTTATAAGATAATATATTAGCTCAACACTCTTGAATGTATTTTCAACGGTTTTCTTCATTGCCATCTGTAATTGATTTCTGGGGTTCTCAATAATTCCCGGGGTATCTATAAATATAATCTGGTAATCTTCTTTGGTCAGGATACCCAGGATTTTGTGCCTTGTGGTCTGGGGTTTATTTGTAACAATAGAAACCCTATCCTTGAGAAGTTCATTTATAAGCGTTGACTTCCCTACATTTGGCTCACCTATTACAGATATATATCCAACTTTCATATATAAAAAATACAAAAAAGATGAGAAAAGTCAAGAGAAAAGAAAATTTTTGCCATTCCCGGGCTTTCTTTGCGTATTATTCTAAAGTTTCCTTTTCCTGTCATTCTAAGACTTCTTTCCCTGTCATTCTGAGCCTTCTCTCGCGTTGTCATTGCGAGGGACGAAGTCCCGTGGAAGCCGAAGGCGTGAGCGACTAACAGGAGTGAACAATCTCACAGGATGGGTGGATGTCATTCTGAGGCTTTGCCGAAGAATCTCATTCCCTTGTCATTGCGAGAAGCGTAGCGACGAAGCAATCTCACAGGTTGGGTGGAGTAATTTGGAGTGCATTCACCGTGTGAATGCGTCGTTATCCGTTAATTCCGCATTCTCACTTCCGCATTCCGCATTATTCTGTTGTTTCCTCTTTATTTCCCTTCCTCTGGAATCATAGTCTTTTTAATTTTTCATTTTACACTTTGCAATCTGCATTTTGCATTAAATCTTCTCCCTCCCTTGACGTCTACCTGTGCGTGTCCGCACGCAGACAGGGGAGGGATTAAGGGAGGGTGTCATGCTGACCCTGAATTGTCATGCCGAATTCATTTCAGCATCTTATCTTTTTTGAGTTTTTTAATTTTTATGACTGACCCCGATGAAAAGTGGGTAAAGAATTTCATACTTTCACACTATAATATTTTTTCCCAGATTTCTGAAAATATAGGATAGTATTTCTC
>WFRC01000124.1 GCA_015486685.1 Caldifarciminota bacterium | reverse complement strand
TTGCACATGAATTTGCGAGACTGGCTTTCCAGCCCTATATCCATAATCAATCAAAGCAAGGTCCTTTAAGAACTGGTTCTGATGATTGGTGTCATTACTGCCAATTTACAAAAGTAATCCCTTATGTATGGGATAAACTTGGAGAAGATGCCTGGCCAATTAGATATAATTATAATAAAGAGTGGGGTGAGAGTAAATTTAATCAAATCTATAAAGGAGCGGAAGATACTTACGCATATCTCCTTTACAAAATAGATAAAAAATTCGGGACAGAGACAATAGGAAAGGTATTAAATGAGGCAACAGAGAATGGAATAAATAGAATAGGCGTAGATATTGGGCTTTTGATGGAAAAACTTGGATATGCTACTGGAGATACATCTATCATAAGGGAAATAAAGGACGCTTTTCCGACCCCTTTAGAACATTCGTTCAGGAGAAAGATGAAACCTTCAGGGATTGTTCCCAATTTGACCGTGGATTTCTGGAATAATGAGTTTAAGATTGCCTCTATTGTTCCAGATAGTCCTGCGGATTCTCTCGGTATTAAACCAGGTGATATTATTATGAAGGTCAATGGATATGATGTTTATACCCGAAAGGCTCTGGCTTACAGGTCTATATTACAGGAGATTCAGGATAATGGATGGCTTGTTTTTGAGATTAAGAGGAATGAGAAAAGTATAATCTATAAGATGAAAATAAAAAAGAGATAGTGCGATATTTTATTGTTATTTTATTTGCCTATAATGAGTGAATAAGCAACAAACGTGTTCGTAATGGTGACTCGCAATAAACGAAACAAACGAGATACTTCCGCATCCTGCATTATTCTGGACACGAATCACAGTCACGAGACATAGTTTTCACTTTTTACGCCTTACGCTTCACGAGAATTATTCAGATTTGGGATTTCTTATAATTCCTGCCATTGTGCCTAAAAAGAAATAGGGGAATTGTTCTGATTTTCTGAAATGATAACCTGCACTTTTTATTAATCCCCATATTATCCATAGAAGATTTTTTATTATTTCACCTTTGCTTAGATTCTTTTTTATAACCCAGAGTTTATTTCTTGCGATGAGATATGTCTTTAGAGGTGTATCAAGCCCCCTGCGCGAATACTTTTTTATATTAAATACATCCCTTGTCGTTGCCGCCTCAAAATGATATAACCGTGCATCAGGCAAAAATACTGCCTTATATCCTGCCCTATATAATCTAAATGATAAATCTACATCTTCAAGATATGCAAAAAAAACTTCATTAAAAAGTCCTACTTTTTTTAGTGCTTCTTTTCTTACGCAAAACGCAACGCCACTTATAAATTTTATGGGTTCTTCTTTTAGAGAAATCTGGTGGATATTTTCCCCCATAAATCTCTTAAATGGTTTGCCTTCCTTTGTAAATATATCACCCGCAGTATCAATAATATCCCTCTGGAAATAATTTAAGGAAAGTGGGGCAATATAAGAAATATCAGGGTGATTTATAAAATATTTATGAATGATTTCAAGAAAGTGGTTATCAAGTTCAACATCGTTGTTCAAAACAATAATTATTTTACCTTTGCTCTTCTTTATTCCCGCGTTCGCACCACCCGCATAACCATAATTTTTTGTTAATTTAATAATCTTTACCTCCGGGAAATTGCTCTGGACAAATTCAATGGAATCGTCCTGAGAATTATTATCTACAAGAATAATTTCAAAATTTTTGTATGTCTGGTTTTTAATTGACGATAAGACACATTCAAGAAATCTTTTTCCGTCATAATTTGGAATGACAATAGAAATCAATTTGTCAATTGTCAATGCCTGACCCCATTCTGGTGTAAATTTCTTGCAGGTTTTCAGCATATTTCCGAACATCCATAACAGATGGGAATTTCCATTTAATCGTTTGATAATTGTTTAAAACATAATTTATCCTGCTCTTCAATTCATCACTGTTTCCTGCTTCAAATAGGTAGCCTGATTTTCCCTCAATAATATGTTCAGGTATGCCTCCAATCCTTGAGGCAATTACCGGAATTTTTGCCCTGTATGCCTCATCAATAACCATACCGTAAGTTTCTTCCCATAAAGAGGGTACAATAAGTATATCTATGTTTTCATATATGCTTTTCTGATTTTGTTCCTCTCCCCTATAAAATATCCTTTTATTGTCAATAAGTCCCTTCCATTTGTTAAAATATTGTTTATCCCCTATTTTCCCAAATATGTTTAGTGTAAAATCCCCTGAAATACCTTTTACTGCTTCAAGTAGAATATGTAATCCTTTGTGAGGGGCGATAGTGCCTACAAACCCCAATCTCCTCTTATATGTTTTGGACTTAATATCTATTTCCCGAATGCCATTAGGTATCCGCTCTATTCCTCTCAGTCCAAAGGACTCAAATTGCGATTTTACATACTCTGATGGGGCGATAATCTTTTTTACTCCTTTAAGAAACGCAATGCCTTTTTTCCAGTGATTTTTGTATCGTTCCGTACCCTTTCTGATTTTTGGTATTAGAAAGAGTAAACGGGAAAGGATGGCATTATTCCATTTCAAATATTTTGTAATTTTTGTTTTTCCTAAATAACAAGCAGGGCAGTGCTTTCCCGGAGTGTATGCACATCTTTCGCCCCATGGAGTGAACATTTGAACCCTCGGACATATAAGATACCAATCGTGGAGTGTAACAATAATGGGAATATTTAAGGACAATATTTCTTGATAAAATTCATCTTCAAAGCCCTGAAGACTGTGAATATGTATAATGGAAATTTCCGTATTATCTGTAATTTTGTAAAATGTCTCTTTATCAGAGGCAAATAAATGGTTAAATCCGCCTATAAATTTTGCAATATCTTCAATATATGTTTCAATGCCACCTCTGTTGCCTTTCTGAATCCCTCCAATGATATGGAGGATATTTTTATTCAGGATGGAAATAGGAATAGATTCCATTTGCCCTCTTTTTACCAATACCTTTTACCCTCATTAAATCATAAACACTTGCTTTTTCAACCGTTTTTTCCGAACCAAAATATCTTAAAAGTTCTAATTTTACATTTTCACCAATGTTGTGAATTTTATCGAGTTTTGATGCCTTAATCTTTTTCCTCCTGAGTTTTCTGTGATATGTAATGGCAAATCTGTGCGACTCGTCCCTTATCCTTTGAAGCAGTTTAAGTGCAGGCGATGTAATAGGTAAAGAAATGATTTCACCCGTCGGTGTATGGATTTCCTCCTGTCTTTTTGCAAGCCCAAAAACAGGTATATTCTTATCCTTCAAGACCATTTTTACTACCATATCTGCATAATTTCTCTGTCCTTTTCCACCGTCAATCAAGAGCAAATCAGGCAGTGTCTTATTCTCATTCAGGATGCTTTTTATCCTTCTCCATACAACCTCTGCAATCATCATAGGGTCATTTATACCCTTAACAGTTTTAATCCGAAATCTTCTATATTCTGATTTTTTGGGGGTGCCCTGAACAAATACGACGCAAGAACCAACAGGGGTTTTACCCATAATATTAGAGATGTCAAAACCCTCAATCCTTATGGGTATCTTTTTTAGATGAAGTGCTTTTTGGAGTTTCATTAAACTATCGGGTATAAATTTTTTCACCTTCAAAAGTTCGTTTTCAAGATAAAATTCTGCATTTCTTTTCGCAAGTTTTATAAGTTTTTTTTCTGCTTCATTATAAACTTTTTTAATTCTGATATGAGATTTTGCTGTGTTTGAAAGGTATTTTTCAAGTATTTCCTTATCCTGTGGCAATACCTCCACGATAATTTCTGGAGGTATAAAATAGAGTTCTTTGTAATGTGTTGATATAAAGTATGAAAACGCCTCTTTCTCAGATGCCATACCTGTTAAGATATAGTGTTCCCTCCCAAATAATTTTCCCTTCCTTATCTGTAATATCTCTACCGCACTTCTTTTCCCATCTATGAACATTGAGATAATATCTTTGTCATCTTGATTTGGAAGGACAATCTCCTGCCTCTGGGTAATGGAGCGAAGGCTGTAGAGTTGGTCTCTTAATATAGATGCCTTCTCAAATTCCTCTTTATCTGCCGCTTCCTGAATGGATATTTCAATCTCTTTTTCTACTGAAATTGTATCGCCTGAAAGGAATTTTAATACATTTTTTACAATCTTGTTATACTCGTCCTTTGTAATCGCTCCTATGCAGGGTCCAGCGCACCTTTTCAAATAATAATCAAGGCACTCCTTTTTGGGTAATTTCCCCTTGCAAGTTCTCAAAGGGAAAATTTTCTGAATAATCCTTAGAGTTTTTTTCACCTGTCTTACATTTGTATAAGGACCAAAATATGCTCCATCCTTTTTCTTGATGTTTCTTGTATAAAAAACCCTGGGATATTCTTCCCCGGTAGAAACCTTTATATAAGGATACTTCTTATCATCTTTAAGCCTTATGTTATATTTAGGTTGGTGTCTTTTTATCAAAATATCCTCCAGAAGAAGGGCCTCTATCTCATTTGTTGTAATGATGGTCTGAATATCCTTGCTGTGCCTCAAAATCAAAGAAGATTTTATATCCCTCTCAGAGAAATATGAAAGCACGCGTTTTCTTATATTTGAAGATTTACCAATATATATGGTGTTCTTCTGCTTATCTATAAACATATAGACCCCGGAACTTGTAGGTAAAGATTTGGCTATCTTTAATAATTTATCCATTCAAAACTTCTGGGTTTATAGGAGTAGGGAGTTTTTTACCCAGAAAGAATGCGGCAATGTTTTCGGCTGCAAGCATTGCCATATTTTTTCTTGTTTCGTAAGTTGCACTGCCAATATGTGGAGTAAGAACAACATTCGCTAAACTCAATAACTCCCTTGTAATTCCGGGTTCATACTCATATACATCAAGTCCTGCTCCATATATCTTATTTTCTTTCAGTATATCTGTAAGCGCCCTTTCGTCGATAATAGGACCTCTCCCTGTATTTATCAGGATTGCGTCTTTCTTCATCAAAGATAATTTCTCCTCGTTAAGAAGGTGATGTGTTTTTTGTGTCAAAGGCAGATGTATGGAAATAATATCCGCCCTTTTCAAGACCTCATCCAGAGGCAAAAATTCTGCATTTAGAATCTCCATATTCTGATTTATCTGCCTTGAATAATATATAATATGCATTCCCAGTGCCGAACATTTTTGTGCAAATGCCAATCCAATCCTACCTGCTCCAATAACGCCTACGGTCTTTTCCTTAAATTCCTTTCCTAAAAAAAGTGTTGGATACCAGCCTTCAAACCTTCCTTCCCGTGTAAATCTATCCGCCTCAGCAATTTTTCTGCCTACTGCAAACATCAGTGATAAAGCAAGTTCAGCCGTAGCATTCGTTAAGACATCGGGGGTATTTGTAACCAGGATGCCTTTTTCTGTAGCGATATTAATATCAATATTGTCATAACCCACGGCATAATTTGCTATTATCTTCAGGTTTGGAGTATTGTCCAGAACCTCTTTATCTATTTTATCAGAGAGCATTGTTATTGCCCCATCTGCCCATTTTAATTCCTTCATCAATTCGCTATGGGAAAGTGGAAGATTTTCCTTTGAAACCTTATATTCAACTATACCTTTAAGTGGCAAAAGCCAATCATCAGGTATATACCTGGTAACAAAAATCCTGTTCATCGCTTCCTCTCATATATTGTAAAGATTAAAACACCTGCAAGAATACCCATTCCATCTGCGACGAGGTCTCTCCAACTTGCACTTGATGTCTTCTTTTTTGAATCAAGAAATTCCTTTCCTATGCCGGTAAGACTTGATAAAGAAATAGAAAATACCCTGGATTCCTCTTTGCTATACCCTAATTGGCAATGAGTAGAATGAAATGCCAATCCCGTAATTGCAGCAGAACAGAAAAAATGCAGTGCCTTGTCTTTTGCAATCCACTTATCATTTTTGGGATTCATCAGAGAAAATGCAATTAAAAGACTAAAGACCAAGTTCATTTTTCTTCTCCCTCATTCCTTCAAGACATAAATTTATAAATTCTTCAAGCGATAACCCGAGTTTTTCACACTGTTTTATCTGTTCCCGATTCGCACCTGCGGCAAATCTCTTTTCCTTAAACCTATGCATCACAAAATCTGTATCTACATCATTTAAGTCCTTTGAAGGGTGCATAAGCGTCGCCGCAACGATTAATCCAGTCAAAGGGTCTGCCGCATACAATGCCCAATCCATTTTTGTCTCAGCGGGAATATGTCCTGGATGTGCCTTAATAGCGTGAATAATATCAGGAGAAATTCCGCCCATCTCTTCCAGAATCTCCGCTGTTTCAAATCCGTGGCGGGGAAAATTATCCTTTGTTGTTTCGTAATCCAGGTCGTGCAGCAACCCTGCAATTCCCCATTTTTCTTCATCCTCACCAAAATGCCTTGCAAGTATTCTCATACAACTCTCAACAGCAATCATATGCTTGATGAGGTTTTTTGTGTGCACATATTTTTTTACCAGATTTAATGCTTCTTCTCTTTCCATAATCATCTCCTTTTCTATTTTTATAAGAAATATTATAAATTTTGCAAGTATTTTTTTTAAAAATCTGCTTTTTCGTTATTTAGCATAGACAATTAATTGCCAGTTTTTCTATTGAAAATTCCGTAAATAATGCCGAAGCGAGTGAACACTCTCACATATTCCCCCCTTTTTGTCATTGCGAGCCTGCCAGAGGCAGGCGTGGCAACCTCGCAGGTGGGGTGGAGTAATTCTGGAGTGCATTCACCGTGTGAATGCGTAGTTTCTTCTCTATTTCCCTCCCTTGATGGGAGGGATTAAGGGAGGGTGATTTTGTTGTTTTTACGATTAACGATTTACGCCTAACGCTTCACGATTTTTCAGTTCCTACTTCCCACTTCCCAGTTTATCTGGGAGTCTGGAGTGCATTCACCGTGTGAATGCGTAGTTTCTTTTAGAGTGCAGAGGCTTGCCTCTGCGTTATTATTTATTAAATCCACATCATTTTTGCTGTCAGTTTATCTTTTTTACTCATTCACAATTCACAAGACTGACCCCGATTCTTTTGTCATTCTGAATGGAGCGAAGCGGAATGAAGTACCGAAGGCGTGAAAGAGCGGTAGCGAATGAACTGCCGTAGATGTGAGTAAGCAAAGCGAACGAACAATCTCGGTTTTTCGCAAAAGTGGTGGATTTGGAAATTTGTGAGGTTGCAGACCCCCGTCCTCGCTTACGACAAAGGAATTATGTCTCACTTTGTTCTTTGAATATTTTGAAATACTCTCCTTTCATCTTCCAAAGATGGAGATGAGAACCTTCTTCTACAATCTTTCCATTTTTTAGAACTAATATACGGTCAGAGCGCCGCACAGTTGAAAGACGATGTGCAAATACAATTATAGTTTTCTTCTCCTTTTGAAATATCTCTTCTATAGCTTTTTCTATATAATACTCTGATGGAGAGTCAATATTAGACATAGCTTCGTCAAGTATCAAAATAGGTGCTTTTTTTAATAGTGCCCTTGCCAGGCAAATTCTTTGCCTCTCACCCCCTGAGAATCTTTCTCCCATATCTCCGACATTACTCTCTAATCCATCTGGAAGTTTATCTATAATCTCCTGAAGATATGTGGCTTTACAGACATATTCAATCTCTTTGTCATCTGCGTCTGGATTTCCGATAAGGATATTTTCCTTTATAGAAGTATTGAAGAGAAATGGTTCCTGTGGAACGACTGATATAAGACTCCTCAAAGATTTTAGTTTTATTTCTCTTATGTCTATTCCATCTATCAATATTTTCCCCTTTTGAGGTTCAAAATATCTCATTAAAAGATTCAAGATGGTAGTTTTTCCTGCACCGCTTGTACCAACTATAGAGATTCTCTCGTTTTTCTTTACGCTAAAATCAATATTATCAAGAATAATCTTATGCTTATTGTAAGAAAAAGAAACATGGGAAAATTTTATATTTTTCTCAAAACTGAACTTGCTCTGTGCCTTTGATGTATCTTTAATTATAGGATTAAGATCTAAATATTCCTGTATTTTATCATAAGCAACGATAGAGGATTGAAAACCGTTTAACATATTTGCCAATGTATTCACTTTAGTAAAGAGTAGTCCCATAAACATATAAATAGACATTATAGTCCCCACACTAATAATTCCTCCAATTACAAGGGAAGCTCCCCAAAAAAGTGCAATAATGGGGATGCAATAGCTGATAATGCCAAATATCTCAGAGAATACAGAACTTGTGATTGTGGTTTTAATATTTATATTATTAAAAGTTTTGGTGAGATTTTCATGTTTTGACATAATTAACGATTCCGCATTGAATATCTTAATTATATTTATTGCAGAAACAGATTCATTCAAGAAATGTAAAAGATTACTTAAAATGCTATTAAATTTATTTTGCCATTTATTTATAAGAGAGACGGACCTATTTGATATTAAAAGATATACAGGAAGAGATAAAAGACTTAAAATGCCCATTCGCCAATTCAGAAAAAAAATAACTATAATTAAAACAAGAATAAAAAAACTTTCAGTGAGTATATGTATCGCAAAGTTTCCGACAGCCCGAAAGAGAGTAATGGTGTTATTAAAAAGCCTGTGGACTATTTCTCCTCTCTTTCTTTCGTAAAAAAAGGATAAATCCATAGATAGCACTTTTTCTAACAATTTCCCCCTGATAGTGTGGAGTATCTGATTGCCTAATCGTGTAAGCCATAAATCAAGAGCAAATCCAAAAACACTTTCCAGTATCCTAACACCGAGAAATGCACTTAACAATTTTAACAATAATAGTGCCTCTTTTTTCAAAATAACTCTGTCAAACAAAATTCTAACAAGGTAAGGATTTATTAGAGACACACCTGAATAAAAAATCAGGATAAAAGAAAGGATAAAAATTTCTTTTTTATAGGGTTTCGTTAAAGAAAGAACATCTTTGAATCTACTAAATCTACTAAACCTCTTACTTTCCATTTCTTATCCCTCCATTTTTTTCTGAATAATATTTATTAGCGTAGATTCTATCTGAAAATTGACCCTCCTGTCTTTTGTTGAATATAACACCTTATTTTGTTTCTGTCAACCCATTTTTTACTTTCATTTTGTCTTTTGCCTGTCAACTGGGCCCATTTATGGTATAATATAACTATGATGGGGAGAATCGGGGTCAGTCTTGTGAATTGTGAATTCTGTCCTTTTCTCTTTGAATATCAAAAGGAATAAAGAGAAAAGTGAGTGACTGTCCCCGAGAAGTTTAAAACTACGCATTCATACGGTGAATGCACTTCAGAATTACTCTGCCCATCCTGTGAGATTGCTTCATCGCTACGCTCTTCGCAATGAATTCGCAGGCTAAAGCCTCCGCCTACCGATTCCCATTTTTTGGCTTATTATTTTAAGAATTTATAATGTTAATCCTGTTCATCCTGTCAAAAAGATTTTTCATCGGGGTCTATAAGAAAGATTTAGTAATTATTACTATTCAGAAAAAAACAGAAAAACAAGGACCGCCCCCTATTAAAAAAAGATATCTTGCTTTAGCATTTTATAGAACGGAACAAAATATACTGTTGTGCCGTTAATATCTACTCCCAAATCCAGCGAAAGGTTTACTATAAATGATTTTTTAGGAGTGTATCTTTTAATAAAACTTCTTAAAGACCCGGGAACTTTCGGTGTTTTTAATTTTTGATATTTCACCTCTATAGGGATTACTTCTCTGCCCGTATCAATTACAAAATCCACCTCAGATTTATCCTTTGTCCTCCAGTAAAAAATCTTTGATGAAGTATTCTGTAATTTTTCTTTCAGGATATTGAAAACAAAATTTTGAAAAACAAAGCCTTTATTTCTAATATTACCAAAATCCCCAATTGCGAAGTTTCTCATACCTATATCATAAAAATATACCACAGGGGATTTTGTAATCTCCTTTCTTACATTTTTGAAATATGGAGAAATCCTTTGAATAATATATGTCTTTTCCAGATACCACATATATTCTTTTATGGTCTTAAAAGAAATTCCTAATGTGGAGGATAATTCTGAGTAATTTACCATTTTCCCAATCTGCGACGCTATCAACTTCACAAGATTACTGAATGCATCAGTTTTGGAAACATTCAAAAGATATGAAATATCACGTTCTATATAACTCCGATATATCTCATTAATCAGCATAAGTTTTTCTGATAATTTCTCCTCAAGCACAACCCTGGGATAACCTCCAAAATTCATATATTCATCCAGAAGTGTTAATCCTTTATTGATTTCTATTTCAAAAAAATCTAACAATCTGTCTTTATATTTGTATTCGGTCTTAAAATCTACAAATTCCTCAAAATTCAGGGTGGAAAGTTCAAATACCCTTTTTCTGCCCGCAAGTGATTCGTGGATTTTCTCTTTTAATTCAACGCTTCCTGAACCTGAAACAATAAATTTGTATGGTAAATCCATATCGTAAATTCCTTTTAGGAATATCCCTGCATCCTCTTTTCGCTGAATTTCGTCAATAAAGACGAATCCTCTTTCTTTTCCGAATTCTAAATTAATCCTCTTTAATAAGTCAACCTGCGATGTTAAATGCTCTTTATCCATCTCTATATCAAGATTAAGGAAGAGTGTTCTCTCCCTTCTTTTCTCAAGATATTCTTTGAGCAAAAGCATCAAGGTGGTCTTCCCCGCCTGTCTTGGACCCACAATGAAACTGATTTCCTTTTTATTAAGATGTTTTTTTAATTCATTAAATAACTTTCGCTTAATCATACCTTAAAAATAACACGATTTTTTTTAAAGTCAAGTTTAAAAATTCTCGGATTTATTCTTATCTGAAAGGATGTTCACCCCATTGGATAGAAAAGTAGCAATCTTTTGACCGATATAAATTAGGATGTAATATTTATGGTAGAAGGGAAAATCATAAAACACCACAAGGATGAAGATTGGATGGGAGTTTCAGCGGGGTCAGTCTTACAAATTACAAAACTCAAGAAACATAAGATGCTGAAATAAATTCAGAATGACAGAGGACACCCTCCCTTAATCCCTCCCCTGTCTGCGTGCGGACACGCACAGGTAGACATC
>WFRC01000123.1 GCA_015486685.1 Caldifarciminota bacterium | reverse complement strand
GGGTTGGAGAGTAGTTTAACATCTGCACATTATGATTATATTATTGTTGATGATATTGTTGACAATACGAATATAAGCACCACAGACCAGAGAAGAAAGATTATTGAGTATTACAAGACTTTACTTTCTCTGTTCAAATCACCAGATACGATTAGGATTTTAGTTATGGGGACGACCTGGCATTATGCGGATTTATACTCAATACTGAGAAAGTCAGAGGAATATATGAAAATGATTATACCAGCGGTTGTTGACGGACGCCCTGTATTCCCTGAAAGGTTTAGTTTACAAGGTTTTGAGCATATCAAAAAGGAAATAGGCGCATCTTTATATTCAGCACAATACTTACTTGACCCTGTCAGTAGAGAGGACGCCGTATTTAAGCCTGAATGGATACGACACTACACGCAATTACCAGAGCGGAAAGGTTTTTTTGTCATTACCGTTGACCCTGCAATATCTCAAAAGGAAGAATCGTGTGAGACGGGTTTTTCTGTTGTAATGTATTCCAGACTTACAGGAAAGTATTACATCATTGAGGCATACGGGAAACATCTTACCCCATATGAGATTATAGATGAGATTATACGATTATACGCAAGATACCAGCCTGTTTATGTAGCAATTGAGGAAGTAGCGTTCCAAAGTGTATTATCATATATATTGACAAAAGAATCAAAAGAACGGGGACTTTATATTCCTGTCAAGGGTGTAAAGCCAAAAGGGCGTTCAAAAGAATACAGGATTTACGGACTTCAACCTCTTTTTGAGAGGGGTGATATACTTTTGAGACCTGGACTTTATGAGTTAGAGAGACAATTGTTAGATTTCCCAATGTCAGAGAAATTGGACATATTAGACAGTGTAGCGTATGCACCTGAATTGTTTGCCGAAATACCGGGAACATTGAGACCACCGAAGAAGGAAACGCAAGTTGACAGGTTATTGAGGGAAACAGACCCACGAAGAAATACGATGTCCCTTTTAGAACAATATTCAGAGGTATAGGAGGTTAAATGAAGAGAGGAATTGTTTGGGAATATGACCCGAGAATGGATATGTGGTATATTAACGGAGAAGTAAAAATAATAAAAGAAACAGAAAGAGCAATAAAAATCAGGAAATTATTCAGAAGTAGATGGATACCTAAACGTGCGATTGGAATAAGGATTGAAGAAATAGGAAGCCAGGAGGTTAGATGAAGAAAAAAGATTTAGGGAAATTTGAAAAATATTACCAGAAAATAATCAATTACGAATCATATTTACAACCCTTCCTTGAACAATCCCAGAAAATTTATAAGATGTTTAGGGTGAAGAGAATACGGGAAAGCACGAACAAGGACAAAGACCAATATCTTATGAGCGTGCCGACAATGTATTTATACATCACCACTTCACTTGCAAAAATAGTTGACACAGTATTACAACCTCCAGCCATTACCGTGCAACCCAATGATGATACAGGAAAACGAAATAAAGCGTTAGTTGAGGAACTATTAAACTATGATTTAGACCTTATGAATGATACACTTAACAAGCACTTACTTAATTATTTACTTTATCCCTTTGCAGTATTAAAAGTATACCCAAAGGATGATAAGGTTGTCGGGTTGGCAGTTGAACCCTGGAATTTCTATTTTGACGCCGAAGAGTATGAATTTGACAACCTGAGGTGGATGGGAAATAGAGTTTATGTCCCCTTATCAGTGATTAAAAAGAATAAAGATAAAATATATATCAATACCGACCAGGTAGGTGGTGGGTATAACAACAGGATAAATGACATAAGAGACCAGGTATATCCGAAGCCTAAAAGAGCCTCGGACAGAGTGGAACTTATAGAGATATGGGATTTTGACGAAAAGAAGGTATATACATTTGCAAACAGGAGTATTTTAGTTAGGGAAATGGATATGCCTTATGAAAATCCTTATATTCTCAATACTTATATGCCTTTACCAGGTGAAATCATCGGATTAAGTGAAGCCAAGCCCCTATTTGAGTTAGCCAAGACCGTGAATGTATTAAGAAATATCAGATTAAATGCACTTATGAGGTTAATAAATCCGAAAATTCTGAAAGTGAAGGGTAAAGAAGTAGATGAAGAAGCACTTAAAAATCCAAACTCAGGGGTGATTGTAGAGGTTGAGGATTTAGAAGCATTAAAAGAGATGATATTCGCTATGCCAAGTGATAGTGTGCTTGATGAGAATATAGCGAGGCAGGATATGGAGAGGGTAGCAGTAGCGTATCCCACAGTAAGAGGTGAAATGCCAGCAAGACGGGAAACAGCAACAGCACTTTCTATTGTATCCCAGAACGCAGACCTCCAATATGGGATTAAAATCCAATATTTAGTGAAAAATCTTATTGAACCTTTAGCAAAACGAATTTATCAATACAGGTTAAAATATCTACCAAAAGACTTTATTTTGAACGGGGTTAAAATCAATAAAACGGGTATACAGGGAGCATTCACATTTAAGGGTGTAGGTAAAGCGAGAGTATCTAAAAACCAGAGAAAAGTTGAACTATTATCATTTATCCAATTTGTAGAGCAGTCTTTTCCTCAGGTTGTCCAGAACCCTGAAATACAGAAAATACTATTTAAGGAAGTGTTAGATAATTTTGATATATCCAATAAAGAAGAAATAATGAAGATTATAGAGCCAGAACAGGGAACTCAACCCACACAAGAAGCCCAGAATCTTCTCCAACAATTACAATTAAATCAACCTCCAATAGCACCAAATCAACCACCAGTGCCTAATCAACCACCGGGAGCAGGAAATATGGGTAATACAGGAGGCTTAATTGGATAAAGACATACAAAAACAATTAGGTATTTTTTTTCATAAAGAAGTAATTGGAAAAGAATTGAAAAAATATATACAATCCCTCATAGAGAGGGAAAAAGACTGGTTAGTAAAGGATTTATCTGAAAGTGAGACTTACAGCCGAAGGGGGAAAGTGAAGGCTTTCGGTAAAATCCTTACAGACATTGACGGCTGGATAAAGACAGCAACAACCCAAAAAGTGGAAAATCCCAACCCAATGGAAGATTTAATGGGTTGAGACCCACAAAAAGGAGGTATTTATGGACGATGTATTTAACAAACAAGGTGCGAAAGATGATAAAACAGAGGAAACTTTGAATGGCTTACTAACAGATAAAGCACCATTAACAGATGAGCCCCAAGAAGAACCCAAACAGGATAATTCTTCAGTAGAGCCAGAAACAGAAGGAGCAACACAAACAGCGGAAACGGGAGAGGTTAAATTTCCAGATTGGATTAAAGAGAAAGGACTGGATAAAGAAAATCCTGAACTTGCCAAAAGATTGGCAAAATTCAAGGATGAGAATGAAGCCCTAAAAGCCTATGCTGAAATTGAAAGTAAGTCAGGGAGGTTAGCGAATGAAGTTGGGGAACAAAGGAAAAAAGAGATTGAAACATATCTTGATTCTCTATTAAAGCCTTTATCTGAAGAACCCTCGAAGGAACAATCTCAAACCACTGAGACCCCGGAGGAGGAAGAAGATTTATTTGGTGAAACTCCCGATATTGACACTTTCAAGAAGATAGCACAACAGGAAGCACGGGCGCAGGTGGAGGCAATTAAGAAACAGATACTTTTAAGGGAAGCACATAAAGAGTTGATAAGCGACCTTAAAGGTGTATTGAGCGACCCTAAAAAAGAAGCCCTTTTCCAGAAATACTATGATTTCATTAAAGAAGAGACGAAAAAGGTAGTAGAGGGTGGTGTGTCTCCATTTTTCTCTTATCCAGACCCATTTTCTAAAATGATTGTGTTTAAGATGGGGCAGGAGAACTTTCAGAAATTTACAGAAAATACACAATCAGAACAACCTCCCCCAGTAGCAGAAGGTAAAGGAAAACCAGCGGAGGAGAAACCCAAATCTGCGGGAGAGAAGGAGATGGAAGACCTTCTTGATACCACAGGAGGGAGAAGACCTCCGTTTTAATACAAGGAGGTATTTATGTCAGTAGAAAATTATTATGATTTACCATCAGCACGGCAAATTGTAGATTTACAAGAAAATATAGTTATTGTAAATCCTAATGAGACACCTTTTTTGGCTCTTATGAGAGGTGTTAAATGGGAAACAGCGATACAGCCAAAATTTGGCATATCAAATCACGCCGACGCCAGTAGATTAGATGCAATCAACCAGGCAAATGGAACGGCAGGATACGCCTATACAGCAACCGATACATCTATTGTAGTAGATGACGCCAGTAAGTTTCACGTGGACGACATTATAAGATTTACAGCATACGATGAACTTGCACAGGTGACAGCCAGAAACACTACCACAAACACATTAACGATTGTAAGAGGCGTAGCGGGAACAACAGCGCATACACTTGCAGATAACGATGTAATTCTTATTCAGGGCGGTGCAAGGGCGTCTGGAACGATTTCAGCGGATGACTATGCGACAACAGATGAATACTGGAATTATACCCAGATGTTTTGGAGAGCATTTGAGTTAGATTTCTTTGCAAAAAACTCTCAGACCCTCCCAGGTCAGAGTGTTGCGAATGAAATCAAACTTCAGAGACTTGCGTCTCTCAGGGAACACAAGAAAGATATTGAATACGCAATGCTTTTTGGTGAGCCACAAGCAGGTTCAAGCACAGCAGATTATATGACAGCAGGGTTAATGCATTATGTAAGTGCGGAAACAACAGGCACTTACACTCTTTCCACTATGACAGCAGATGACCTCGTTGCTTTTGTAAGGTCAAAGGCTTTCAAGTATTATGGGAGAGGGGATAAGAAAAAGGTTATGCTTTGTGGTGGAGACCTGTATGATAGACTTACCAGTATCTTTATGGATAAGTTAAGACTGGCACAGAGTTCAGACTATTGGGGAATTGATATGCAGATAATCAGGTTAGGGGCTTGGCAGTTAGGTCTCGTATATCACCCACTTATGGAAGATAAATACGCCAAAGATGGGATAATATATGACCCGATGGAAGTCCAGATTAAAGCATTCAGAAAAACCCAACTTTGGAAAGGGATACAGGCAAGAAATAGCACAAACGAAGAGGACGCTTACTTCACTGTTGCAGGACTGGATGTTGAATCACCAAAAACCATAGCATACCTTGATGGCTCATAATAACCACAAAATAAGAGAGGGGGCAGACTTGCCCCCCTCTTATAAATATTTAGGGCATAATTTAAGTGAAGAGGAGATTGAGAAAAATATTGATAACCATTGGGAAATATATAAAAACTTCCTTTTCCCTAAATTTATTATAAAATGTCCTATATGTGGTTCAGAAAAGGTAATATTGAAACAAGAAAGATTTTTCAGGAGAGATGAAGGTAGAATGAAATACAGATGTGATATAGCATTTAAGTGCTCAGAATGCAGTAATGTGTGGTGGTTCGGTGTAGTTATACCCGATGATTTAGGGAAGAAACAAATGATTGGGAATAACAGCGCTACATATTACTGGCGAGAGATAAAAGAAAAAGTAGGAGGTGAGAATGGCTAAAAAGAAATGGATACAGGGAGCGATTAAAAAGCCTGGCGTTCTACGAAAAACTTTGAAAGTGAAGAAGGGGAAGAAAATCCCTTTATCTAAACTTAAAAAAGCAAGTAAGAAAGGTGGAAAATTAGGTAAAAGAGCACGGTTGGCACTCACTCTAAAAAAATTGGCGAAGAAAAAGAAAAGGAGAAAAAAATAATGCCTATACCTAAACCGAAAGATAAAGAAAATGAGAAAAAGTTTATATCAAGATGTATTAAAACTTTAACAAAGAGAGACCCTAACAGACCCCGAGACCAGATTATAGCGATATGTTATAGTCAATACGGGGAAAGTAAGAAAAAACAAAGGAGGAAATATGGCAGAAAAAATGGTATATTTTAAGAATCTTAAAGGCGTAGGTGGTTATATCAAATTGGATAAAACACACATCCTTGATTTTGACAAACAGCATAGTGATGTAGCCCCTGTCCCACTAAAAGATAAGAAATTCTGGATGAAATGGAAAAGATATGGCAGGCATATTATCCTGTTAGACGAATACCTCAAAATGGAAGCAGAAAAGAAAGCAGAGGAGTTAAAGAGGATAATTAAGGATTATAAAGACAAAGTCCCGAACATCAAACAGATTGTAGCGGACGCATTAAAGGAAGACGAAGAGACAGAAGGTGAATGATGACCTTCCACGAGATAGTCCTACGGGCTCGGCATTTATTGGCTGAGCCCGACGAGGGCTTTTTGACAAACGAAGAATTTATGGATTGGGCGAATGATTGTTCTGTTGACCTTGCAATGAGATTACCTCCCATTACTCTCCACGATTTAGAAGCAACCAGTGATTGGGATATAACAACTGCGACTATGACAATTACACTCCCTACAAATGTGTTAAAACCCATCCAATTCAGGATAGTAGATACCAGAAATGCGGAAATTATGTTCCCTGATGATTATGAATATATTACCAATACATTGATAGGGATGGAGATAAGTTCATTCTATTATGGTAAAAGATGGGGAAATAACATATCCTTTTCCTCTCTACCAGTAAATAAAGTATTAAGACTATACTATATCAAGAGACCTGCAATAATAGTCTCAGATAGAGATATTCCTGAATTTCCTGTGGAAGTCCAGATACATCTTTTCCCACAATATCTTGCAATGGAGGCATCTACAAAATTAAAAGATACGGCTAATGCTAATCATTTTAAGATAGAATACGAGATGAGATTACAGGAGATGGTAAAGAAATACAAAGGGAAAAGGGCTCAACAGGTTAATATGAGCCAAATAGGTGAGAACTGGGAATAATGCAGAAATTAGAATATAAAATACAAAACTTCAT
>WFRC01000122.1 GCA_015486685.1 Caldifarciminota bacterium | reverse complement strand
GGTTTAAGTTTGATGCTATAGGAATAGAAAAAGATCATTTCCATGTGATGCTGGGAGCAACACCACGGTATTCTCCAAGCAGGATAATGCAGATGATAAAGAGCATAACTGCCAGAGAACTGTTCAAGAGATACCCTGAGATCAAGAAGCAGTTATGGGGAGGAGAATTCTGGACCGATGGGGGCCATATAGACACCGTGAGTGAGTATGGCGGCCTCGAGAAGATCAGGAGATATGTTGAAGAGCAGGGAGGAAATATCACTCAATTGCAATTATCAGACTTCCAATGAAGATACCCCGCAGCTTGCTGCGGCTGGGAGCTTCATTCCTCTTCATTAAAGTCATTTTTATTCCTCTTTCCAATGCCCAGATAAATAATTCCATCTTCTCTATCGAATATATTCTTACAATCCACGATAACAGGAGTACCCATTAATTCTGCTATTTGCCTTATATCATACTCTCTGAATCTATTATGATCAACAACAAACACTGCACAGTCAACACCACGCAATACATCTTCCATGCAATCTCCAGAAAAAAACTCGCCAACCATTGTTTTTATTGATTTCACATACGGGTCATAAACTCTGATATTGGCTCCAATGTTTACAAGTTCTTCAATGATTTTTATTGACGGGGATTCCCTCACATCGTCGATATTCTTTTTATACGCTAAACCCATGATGGCTATATTGGCACTCTGTATCTTCTTACCGGCCTTTTTCAATCCTTTCTCTATCAGATTTACAGTGTGTACTTTCATAAACTCGTTAATCTCACTAGAGGTTTCTATGAATCTTGGTATGAAATCGTGTCTTTTTGCGATATATGAAGTGTATAAGGGGTCCAGTGGTATGCAATGACCGCCAATACCCGGCCCGGGATAAAAGGGCATAAAACCGTAGGGTTTTGTGGATGCGGCACCTATAACCTCCCATATATCTATGTCCATCTTTTCAAATAGTAGGGCTAACTCGTTAACAAGCCCGATATTAACATTTCTAAAAATGTTTTCTACCATTTTAACTGCTTCTGCGGTCTTGGTATTTCTTACTTTAACAACCTCTTCAATAATACTTCCATAGAGTGACGCTACTATTTCTGTGCATTCATCATTAATTCCGCCCACAACCGTTGGTACTTTTTCTATTGTGTACTCTCTATTGCCCGGATCAACTCGTTCTGGAGAATAAGCAATACAGAAATCTTCTCCGGCCGTTAACCCATTTTTTTCAAGTAATGGGATAACGACATCTTCTGTGGTTGTCGGATATGTTGTACTTTCCAAGATTACAAAATGCCCCTTTCTTAGAATCTTAGCAACAGTCTGGCATGCATTTTTAATATAACTTAAATCCGGCTCTTTTTCCGATGTTAAAGGAGTAGGTACACAGATAATGATGAAATCGCAATCTTTCAGATATTGATAGTCATCTGTTGGATAAAATGATTTATTCAAGACTCTCTGTATATCTTCATCTGAAACATCCAATATATGGGATATTCCCTTAGATAAATCATCTATTACTTTTCTATTGATATCATATCCTATTACATTAAAACTCTTTGCAAAGGCTAATGCAAACGGCAGTCCAACATATCCAAGCCCCATAATACCAATGGTCGCTGTTTTGTCTTCTATTTTAGACTTGATGGATTCCATAGTCATCTCTCCGTTTTATTCTTTATCTACCTATCTAAACCTCTCTTGATAGTCTGGATTCTCTTTTATTATCTTAATACTTTCTGGATAGTTCTCTATAAACCAAATCATGAATGCGGTAACATCAATCTTTCTATTTAAGAGTTTTTGTCTTTTCTTTTCCCATTCACTTTTCAAATCCTCTCTTTTAAGCAGTTTAACCGCTTTTTCCAAGGCTTGTTGAGGCGTTTCTAGGCAGTATCCCAGTCCGTAATTTTTCTCCTGATCATCAAGATATCCTAGCCTCTCACCTCCAGATATCCAGATCCATGGAACACCTAAAACGCCTGCCTCCGAAGCTAAAGTTGCGCCCCCTCCAACATACATAGTTGCATAATATAGTATATCGTGTATTTTTTCTATGGAAATACGGAGTACTTTTTCTTCTAGGGATTTTGGCAATGGAATTTCAGACGTAATAAATACTCTTCCATATTGTTCTAGAGTTTCAACAAATTTCATTCTTTCTTCCATCGATTTAAAACCGATATGGCCTATATCATGGCTTGCGTCCCATGCTGAAAAACGCATTATGACATATCTCTCGTCCTTCTCCACTCCGAGATACTCAAGAATGGAAGGGTCCGGTTTGAACCTGTTCGGGTGCAGGTATGCCAGTTCGTGGTATCCGGGGTATCTTATGTGTTTCCTCGGTGGAAACTGTTTCAAAAAGCAGTCAGGAGTAAGGATGGTTCTGGTGAATGGAACCACTAATAGGCGAATAGCATCCTCAGTATCCTCTAACGCAATATGGGGTGCTCCAAGAATTCCGCTTACATGGGCCGAGTACGGGGAGGCCGCACTTACAAAGAGATCTGGTTTGAAACGCTTAGCAATCTTTAATAGGGCCATATCGTTCTTTATCATGGTAATTGCTTTACCGACCATTCCCTGTGCAGTCGGCTTCATTGATTCATATCGTAATCCATAAATATCTAAAAGATGAGAAACCACACCTTCTCTTTCACGAATTGAGATTTTTATCTTATGACCACGCAACTCTAATTCTCTTATTGTATATTTGAAAAGATGTACCTGGGCGGGGTGACCTATTTCAAATAAGACCCTCACTTTCGCACCTCCCAGTTGGGTTTCACCTTTTTCCACATATTTAATCCCCCCATTGCCAATCTCAGGGTATTCTTCTTAAAAACATTCTG
>WFRC01000121.1 GCA_015486685.1 Caldifarciminota bacterium | reverse complement strand
TTTGTTTCGTTCTATTTTCCATTTTGCAATTTTCATTTTGCATTTTCCTATTACCTCCTTTTTTCGTTCATTTCGTTTTTGCTATCGGCTAACGGCCATCGGCTATCCTTTTCCCTCCCTTGACGGGAGGGACTAAGGGAGGGTGTCCTTTCGCCAACGGCTATCGGCCATCGGCTCTCGGCTGTCTTTTTATCCCATTCAAGAATATATCAAGTGCAGTTTTATCGCTTTTCCTGCCCTTCATTTCAACGGATGTAATTACAAATGTAAAAAATATATGGGCAAGGTCATCGGGATTATATGGTTTTATTTCTGATTTATACCTATCAAATACTTCTGCCATCTTCTTCTTTATTTCTGCCAGAGCAGGTTTAACCTTTTTATGTATTATCATTAATGTTTCAGGAGGAAGGTCAGGCCTTCCTGTTTTCAGCATATGGTCTCTATGCCTTTTCCCTCTCAAAATCTTTTTTCTTACCTTTTTCATCACACAGGAAAGTATATCCTCCAGTTTTTCTGCTTTATTTGCGCATACATCAATATCCCTTCCTACCCGGGAAAGTGTTCTCAATATTACCCTGACAAATAAATCGCCCTTGCTCTTAAAATATAGATAAATCGTTCCCTTTGGAATACCAGATGTCTGTGAAACTTCATCAACCGTTGTTCTAAAAAACCCCTTTTCTCCAAATAAATCTTCCGCGGCATCCAGTATTATTTCTCTCTTTTTTTCTTTATCCATATAATATCATCTCCTTATTGACTGACTGTTCAGTCAGAAAATAACATCCAAAATTTATTTGTCAAGAGAAAAGTGCAATATCAATCCTGTTTATCCTGTCAAATAATTTTGGCGCTGGGAATTCTTAGCGGTTGACTTTTATTTGGACAACAACCCGCGGTTGCTAATAAAAGAATCGTTTTGTCCTATTATGTGCCTGAACTTTCTCACAAAAAACATCTTTTCTCTTGAATTTCCAGAATTTGATTATATAATATAGGTATGTATGTCAAAATTTTTCAGGAGAGGATATATGTTCTGGTTAAGTGAAGCGTATTATGGATTGTTGTTAATACCGCTTCAATTCCCGGGATTTTATTATTCCTCCACACCGGGAAGATATTACGGAAACGCTCCATTTTATTCATACTCTGCGTATACAATATATTTTTTTCCTGCGGATTCTCTTCCAACAGCAGGTTTTTCTAAAACCGTAATATTGGGTAATAGTCTGATGCAAAAAAATATTCAAAGAATTATGATACCCAATCTTTTTAATGGTAAAAATTCTATAAGTAAATTTGATGTATTTACGGGCGACCTGTCAAAGGGATTAAATGCCTATCTCGGAAATCGCTATTTCGATACAAACTTTTATGGAACAATGGGTTATCTAAATAATTATAATAATGGGAGTATCCGAAATGCAGGCGTTCTATCCGTATCCAGAAAATTCACCGCTGGATATTTCAGACTTTTCGCTACTACAAAAAAGGACCTGGGTATATTTCTGAAATCTGGTTACTTAAAACTTATAATGGGTTATCAGGATAGTTTAAGGTATGATATACATATTTCTTCGAGGTCAATTTCAATGGGATTAAGGGATAATAAGGTATATGTCGCAAATTTAGTCCCTTTGAAACCACCTTTATTTTCTATCTATTTCTGGATAAATCAGGATAAAAAATATGTTATTTCCCCTTCTTACATCCTTACAGAAAATTTTAGTGTTTATGCATTTAAATCCAATGAAAATGCAGGGATAGGTATCCATTCATCTATCCTGAATATGGAGGTAAATAAAGACAGGAGAGTATTGTGTGGATTAACGAGTAAACATATACAGGGATTCTTTATATATAAGAATAGAAGTATGTCCGGAGGTATAAAATTGGAGTATTTAAAAGCATTTAAGAATGGTAAATTATCCCCGGAGGTAGTCATTCAGGGTTTAAGAGAAGATTCATTGACGCACATTGATATTAGATTTGCTTTACATATAATTGATGCTGCTATATACACAGGGCTTGAGAATTTGACAGAGGCACATTATAATATAAAAGACGGACTTTTGCCAGATGGATATATGCGTTATTATTGGGGCATCACCTGGCACTTTACGAATTAATTATGTTTAAGTTATATTCGGAATTCAAACCCGCAGGAGACCAGCCGAAAGCAATAAAAGAACTTGTAAATGGCATTAAAATTGGGCAGAAGTATCAAACGCTTCTGGGTGTTACCGGGTCAGGAAAGACATTTACCATCTCAAATGTCATTCAAGAAATCGGACTCCCTACCCTCGTTATCTCTCACAATAAAACACTCGCCGCTCAATTATACGGTGAATTAAAGGGATTTTTTCCCGAAAATGCCGTTGAATACTTTATTAGCTATTATGATTATTACCAGCCTGAGGCATATATACCAACAACAGATACATATATTGAAAAGGATGCCTCTATAAATGAGAATATCGAAAGGATGAGACTAAGAACAACTGCATCACTTATGGAAAGGGATGATGTGATTGTGGTAGCAAGTGTTTCCTGCATCTATGGTCTTGGCTCACCCGAAGATGTTAAAAAGATGATGGTCGTGATTGAAGAGGGAAAAGGGGAATCACGAGATAAATTGATTTCAAAACTTATAGCATCACAATATGTAAGAAATGATATAGATTTTCAACCCGGGACATTCAGAGTAAAAGGAGATGTAATTGATATATATCCCGGATATGAAAGTTATGCAATTCGCGTCTCATATTGGGGAGATGAGATTGAAAAGATTTCTGTTATAGACCCCTTGACCGCTCATACATTAGAGAGAAAAGAAAGGGCAGTAATCTATCCTGCAAAACATTTTGTGGTGCCCTACCGTAAGATTCGGGATGCAATAAAGTCCATAGAAGAAGAATTAAACGAACGCCTTGCAGAATTAGAGAATAAAGGAAAACTACTGGAGGCACAGAGGCTTAAAACAAGGACACGGTATGATATTGAATTCTTAAAAGAAGCAGGATATTGCCCCGGCATAGAAAATTATTCCCGACATCTATCAGGCAGGAAACCCGGTGAAAGACCCGGGTGCCTTATTGACTTCTTCCCAGAAGAATTTCTCACAATTATAGACGAATCCCATGTATCCATCCCGCAGGTGAGGGGTATGTATAACGGAGACCATTCAAGGAAACAAACCCTTGTGGATTATGGGTTCAGGCTGCCGTCTGCACTGGATAATAGACCTCTAAAATTTGATGAGTTTATATCTCTTCTAGATAAGGTAATATTTATTTCTGCAACCCCTGATGAATATGAAATCGGATTGTCAAAGGGCGTGCTTGTAGAACAAATCATCAGGCCCACAGGGCTTGTTGACCCGCCCATCATTATAAAACCCACAAAGGATTATGTGGATGATTTAATGGAGGAACTCAGAAAAAGGACAAAAAAGGGTGAAAAATCCCTGATAACAACCCTGACAAAGAGGATGGCAGAGGACCTTGCGGAGTATCTACTTGCGGCGGGAATAAAGGTAAAATATATCCATTCGGAGATTCAAGCACTGGAAAGAATTGAGATATTAAGGGGATTGAGGCTGGGAGAATTTGATGTCATTGTGGGAGTAAATTTGCTGAGAGAAGGATTGGACCTGCCCGAGGTTTCACTTGTTGCCATACTGGATGCAGATAAGGAGGGATTTCTCCGCTCAGAAAAAGCGCTTATTCAGACGGCTGGAAGGACTGCGAGAAATATCAATGGTGTCGTAATTCTGTATGCCGATACCATTACAAAATCTATGAAGAGGGCAATGGATGAAATGGAAAGGAGAAGAAAAATACAGATTGAATACAACAAAAAACACAATATCACCCCAAAATCTATTGTGAAAACCCGAGAAGAGATATTAAAGGCAACAGCAGTGGCAGATGAAAGGGAGATGAAATATGGAGAGAAAGAAAAATTTAACTCTGAGATTGAAAGGCTGGATGCCATTGATAAACTTACAAGAAAAATGAAGGAATATGCAGACAATTATGAATTTGAGAAAGCAGCAGAGATAAGAGATAGAATAAGGAGGATAATGAATGAACAGATTAAATCAAGAAGAGATATTACCCCTATTAAAAGCGGCAATTGAAGAAGATATAGGCACAGGGGATATTACAACAGATGCCATTGTTCCCGAAAATCTGGATGTAAGAGGATACTTTCTCTCAAAGGCAGATGGTATCCTTGCAGGGATAGATGTAAGTTTAATGGTATTCTGGATTTTGGATAATAATATAAATATCCTGAATAAACTTGAAGATGGAAAGGAAATAAAAAGAGGAGATGTAATTGCCGAAATAAAGGGAAATGCAAGGGCAATTTTGAAAGGGGAAAGGGTTGCACTAAACATATTGCAGAGACTTTCCGGTATTGCTACATTAACATCAAAATTTGTGGAAAAGATAAAAGGTACAGACGCAAAAATTCTGGATACAAGGAAGACCACACCGATTCTCAGAAAATTGGAAAAATATGCAGTCAGAGTAGGTGGAGGAGAAAACCACAGATTTGGGTTGTATGATGCAGTGCTTATTAAAGACAATCATATTAAAATAGCAGGCGGTATAACAAAAGCATTAAATAAGGTAAAGGGCGAAATTGAGGTGAAAAATAAGCAGGAATTTATAGAAGCCGTAGAAAATGGTGCAAAAAGGGTCTTACTGGACAATATGGAAGTTTCCAATATAGAAGAAATTGTAAAAATTAACAGGAGAAAGATTCCACTTGAAGTTTCAGGTGGAGTAACACTTGAAAATGTCAGGGAATATGCAAATACAGGCATAGATTATATATCGGTGGGGATGTTAACCCATTCAGCCCCTGCCCTGGATATCTCATTTAAGATATAAAAAAACTACTAATGGGGGTTATGGGGGGATGTGAAGCACCGACTTCGGAACCTTTTATAAAAATTATCCCTTTAGCAGGGCTGAAACTGATATGTCTTCGTCCAATTCGTCCCAGTGGATGCCCACACCCCTACCAATAAGTGTCCATTTTTTCCTCTGTTCCTCTGTTGCATCCCTTAATCTTGGAAACCATTCAATAGGAACACTGATTTCCCTACCATCCAGAAGACGAATATGCATCATATCAGAATCAAACCATACATCAGATGCCATTGGTTCTGATGTTTTAACTTCCAAAGTATCCATACCACCTCTCTTTAAAAAGATTTTTATGTTCCAAAACCATCTTCCTTATTTCATTGATTTCGTGTGCGTTATATCCTATAGATTTTGCAAGACGAACAGGCTCAAGCCAGAACTTTGCATACTTATCCTCTGATTCAATATGAATATGAGGAGGTTCTTTACCTTCATTACTAAAAAAGAAAAAACGGAACTTCCCAATTCTTAATATAGTAGGCAATTCAACCCCCCTTCTCTCTATATGCAATTTTACTTCCATTCATATTCTTATAATAAGAATTTTTCTTACATTTGTCAATAAAAAAATGGTTTTTTCCGGAACAGTCCTGTGAATTGGAGATGAGCATAATTATCGGGGCTGGGAAGATGAAAGGAACAACGAGATTCTTCGCCGATGACTTAGAATGACAGGATTATGTAAACCCTTACCCACTTTTCATCGGGGTCAGTCATTCAAATTTAAAAACTCAAATGATATAAGACACCCTCCCTTAGTCCCTCCCGTCAAGGGAGGGAGAAAATTTAATGCAAAATGAAGATTGAAAAGTGAAAAACGAAAAAGACCATAGTTTCAGAGGGAGGAAAATAGAGGAATTATCAAGGGAGATTGCTTCGGCCGTTTTACTCCCTCGCAATGACAGTCTTTACGCCTTACGATTTACGCTTCACGGAATACTTCCGCATTAAGTTGAATTTGGAATCTTTTATCCTGTTAAAAAAAACTTGACATTTTCAAGATGCTTCTTATTATATAGAAACTTAACGCCAAATAAAAT
>WFRC01000120.1 GCA_015486685.1 Caldifarciminota bacterium | reverse complement strand
TTCCCTTAAATGCTCGCCAGCTTTGTTCATGGTCTCCATTGGGAGTGGGATTTTTGGACCAATCTTGCTTATGTATCTCTTTTGCTTCTCTCAAAAGTTCGGAAATATGTTTATATGTGTTCTTGCCATACTTTTTCTGATATTGTTGATATAGTTTTTTTAATCCTTCAAATTTCATATTTCACTCCTTTAGTCCTATTACAATGTATTCTACAGGATAGGCTTCTGAGTTTGCATCGTTGTTGCTGGCAAATCTACCTGTTTTCTCATCTCTCTTCTGTGGCAGAATTTTTAATGGTATTTCTCTTTTTATAATTCTATCTAGTATAAATCCAGAGTATTGTAAACTTTCTGCAAATACCTCAGCATTCAGGATATCTACGCCTTTTAATCGTGTGTCTCCAATAACATAACAGCATCTTCCGCCTGGTTTCAGAATTCTGAAACTTTCGTCAAATACCCTTTCCATATCAAGAAAGAAAGCCTCTATCTCCTTTGCCATTTTTGGAGATTTAGTGTGCATCTGGTCAACTATTTCCTCGGCAATTTTACCTCTCAATATCTTACCTTCATATTTTTTGTATGCTGTACCAATAAATTCTTTTTTGTACTCGGTCAAATCATCTGCTAAATCAAGCCATATCGTGGATAATTGATGTAAATCTGCATATTCATAACTTGTAACATAAGGGCTTGAACTTATAATTAAATCTACACTGCTATCAGGAACAGGTTGATGTCGTGCGTTGCCAATTTTAATATTTAGATAATCCTGTATATTTCCCCGCACTTTTTCAGGAACTACTTCATAAAAGGCTTTATTTCCTCTTTCCATTTTTTTTAATTGCCTTTTTAATGCAATATATGGATTTGTAGGCTTCTTTTTCAAATCCCTTGTAGGTTTTGTGCTTCCCTGAAGCCATATAGAACAGTTTTTGAGAATATGACTGAAGGTGACAAGAAAGAAGTCTTTGATAGTAGTATCTTTTTCATTATAAATCACCTTTAATATTTTCCCTAGAATATTTTTATTTTCTTCAGTAAACCAGTAATTTATTCTTTCAATATGTTGTTGAGGTATTAAAGGTTCAATAGTACCTTTCAGAAGGTTATTTGGTTCTTGAAGAAATGCTAATTTTGATAAAAATTGGGTTATTTTTTTGTGAAGATATTCAGGATTTATAGGTGTAGATTTAACCTTTGTCATTAAATAGGCTATTCTATTTATGTCGGTTCCACTCGCCTTAAAACCTCTGGATATTGCTGTAACAATGGTTGTTCCGCTGCCCATAAATGGGTCATTTATATGGGCTTTTTTTCCTCCTATATACTCGTTTATCAGTCTTTCTACAAGTTGAGGTATAAATTTGGCAGGATACCTGTGGTATCCATGAGTCCATTTTGCAGTGTCAGAGTGTTTATATCCTTCGAATGACCACTCCTTATCGATTTCTTTTTCTGCAAAGATATTGCGAATTAAATCAGGAGATAGCGTTTGATATTTTAATGCAGTGGCAGATAATTCTTTTGTTTCCATATCTCTATTTTAACAATTTTTTCATTTCTGTCAAGAAAAATCTCGTTTTTCGCGTTTTCCTCTCTCAAGCCACTCTTTAACTACCTGTTTTTTCATACAAGACTATACCTTTTTGGGTGATTTCTTTTATAAAGTCATCCCCTATCCTAAAGCGTTTTTCCAACTCATCAGGGGTATATACAAAAGGTGAAATTGGGATTGTAAATTAATTTTTTTACTGCAACAAATCGCTCTATCCTATTTTTATTAGTCTCTTTCAGTATAAAAAGGTCTAAATCACTGTCACCCCGAGGACTGCCATAAGCATAAGAGCCAAATAATATAATTTTTAAAGGCTTGTATTCAGTTTTTATCTTCTCAACAATTTCTGATAATATTTTTTTAATTTCTCTTTTCATTTTTCTCTTCATATTCTTATTATAACAAATATTTCCCCTCTGTCAAGGAAAATTTCGTTGATTTTGTTTGTCTCGTTTTTTTACTTTCAACCTTTAACATTCAACTTTCAACATTAATCTGTACCCCAATCCGTATCACCGTTATTAGTAAAATAATCGGGATTAGGAAATCCCTCCTACATATCCATACCCTATACCCTATCAACTA
>WFRC01000119.1 GCA_015486685.1 Caldifarciminota bacterium | reverse complement strand
GACCTTATCATTAAATAACCATAGGTGGTAACAGCAATAAGAATAAGCATTATCCCAATAGAAAGTAGTTTTGGGTCCTTAAATTCCTGCCAGTTTGTAATTAGAATAAATATAATAATGCCAGGAAATACCAGAAGAGGCATTAGATGAATACCCATACTGAGAAATGTGAGATACGAGATAAACAAAAGAAGGTTTTTATCACCTTTTTGTTCTCTATTGTCATCCCATACAAGGATAACCCACATCAAAAATGTCATTGCTAATACAGAGGGAGAATATACTTCAGCCTCTACTGCATTATCCCACACCGAAAATGAAAGTGCTGCAATAATTGCCCCCGCACCAGCGGCAATTTGCATAAGAAGTGTTATTTTTTCGTCCTTTCTCCACCTGGAAATAATCTTAATCATAAGAAGATACAGCAAACCTGCTGCTGTTGCCCCTGCTAAAGGAGAAAATAGGTTTATCCTGTGTGCAATCTCCTTAGAAAATGGAATCAAAGAAAATATTCTTCCAATAAGTACTTCGAGTGGAGTTCCCGGTGGGTGAGGTATGCCAAGTGTATATGAGGTTGCAAGAAACTCCCCGCAATCCCAGAATGATACCGTGGGCGCCAGTGTGTATAGATATACAAATAAAACAATAAAGAACACTGCAAAAAATCCAATCAACTTATCTCTGGATATACCTTTAATATTCATTTAACCTCCTTGTTTAATAAGTTAGAAGTAGGCACGCTGACCGCCTACCGCTAACCGCTTTCCGCCAAAAATAATGCGGAAGTATCTCGTTTGTCTCGTCCCTGTAAAATAGTTTTATATTTCACGGGATAAATTTGTTTCGTTCATTTTGTTTTTAATTTTTAACCTTCAACCCTTAACTGTTTTTTCTCACTTTTAACATTTAACCTTTTACATTTAACATTAATCTATACAATCCGTATCACCATATCATCGTATAACCGTTCTTATTTTTTTGCTACCGGCTAACGGCCATCTTTATCCTCTTGCCCATTACCGTTTCTTTCTCATTCTCTCTTTTCCCTATATACTCGCTACTCATCCCTCGCTACTGCTTTTTCCACTCGTCTACTCATTCACTAATCTTTCTGCCACCGGCTGTCTTTTTTATCAAAATACTTCTTTTCTCAAATGGAATAGTATTTTATGTTTTAATGTATCAAAGGACAAATCCTCTTTAATATCTCCTCCAACAGCGAAAGATACCCTTCCTGTTTCCTCCGAAACAATTACACATATACTATCTGTTTCTTCTGTAATTCCAAGAGCAGCTCTGTGCCTTGTTCCCATTTCAGGAGGCAAAGATGGGTTATCCGAAAGGGGAAGTATACAGGCAGCAGCAATAATTCTGTCTCCCTTAATAATTACTGCACCATCGTGCAGAGGTGAATATGGCGAAAAAATGGAAACCAATAAATGGGAATCCACTTCTGCATCAATCTTTACGCCCGTTTCTATGTAATTTCTCAGCCCTGTTCTCCTTTCAATCGCTATTAATCCACCTATTCTTTTATCCTTTAAAACCTTGCAAGCAGACGCTATATTCTCAGCAATCTTTTCCTCATCCCCCTTATAAAGATAAAAGAAAAGTCTTGTTTTTCCAAGAGATGCAAGGGCATTTCTGATTTCGGGCTGAAACACAATAACAAATGCTACTATCCATACATCCTTTAATCCTTTAGCAATCCACTTCATCCCTGAAAGATTAAAAATATCGGCAACCGCAATAAGGAGGAAGACGAGAAATAAACCAATCACCATCTGCGTTGCCCTTGTTCCCTTTATAAATTTTAACAGATAGTAAACAAGCAAACTTACCACCAAAATATCAATCGCATCTGTCCAGTGAAATACCATTAAATGCATCTAATTCTCCCTCATTTCCTATGCTCCATATCTTAGTTTAATAAAAATTTTATTATAGTCAACCTTTTTTTTAATTTTTTGCCCGTAAACCCGAATTTCAAAATCCAAATAGATTACCTCGGAACCACGAGATTCGCGCCAGATTTCTTTTATCTTTTGCATTTTTCATTTAACTATACTTCCTTCTTTAGTCCTCACTTATTATCCTACTACCCACTTCTGCTTCTTGTATCTTAATATAGTCTCTCACTGTAATGCCTATCAAAAACCAGAATAGTGCACCACAGCTGTATGATGTAAAATTGCTAATAATAAATACAAATGAAAATATAATTACAAAATGAATTCTTGCCTTATAATTATTGTACAATAGAGATAGCCTTGTGGAAATTTGGGAAAATCTATATATTACTAATATGAAAGCAATAAACCCAATAATGCCCAATCCTATCATTATGCCTAAAAAATCCGACTCTGCCGCACGTGTCGCTCCACCAAATTTCTTAGATGCAATAGTTACAGAGCCAATGCCGTAACCCATAATATTATGGCTAAATCTTATTAGACCATTTTTCCACACAGATATATGCAACCAGAGAGTTGATTTTTCTGCAAATGGTTTTACGATACCAGAAACCGTATGGGAAACAAGGCTGCCCAAAATACCACCTAATGATGTAATTTTTACCATTCTCACACTATAAATAAGAAATAAGATTACGATAAGCAATATTACATCAGCAAATAGAATTTTTTTAAGAGATTTTAATGAAAAAGAATAATAAAAGAGAATGCTAAAAATGAGAGCAAAAACTGAAAATCTTACACTAATAATTGCAAGATTTGATGCGAGAAACAAGAATGCAATAAAATAAAGAACATTCCTTTTTCTTATGGCGAGTACAAATGATATAAATGCACCCACATATACATAATACGAATATTCCGCCACAGAGGTAAATGTTGAAAAAGGACGGTAAGCAGACCCAATATGAATAGATGTATATTTTATATGATGCAGCCAGTATAATTCAAATGGTGTAAATCCAAAAAAGGTTTGTTTTAGACCATAAATAGATAAAATTACAGATACAACGATTATCCATTTATATAGATTTTCTATCTTAAGGTTCTTCATAAAATATCCGAAGAAAAACCATAGTGTAGGAATAAGAAAAAATTTCAATCCACCAAATCCTACAAGTATACTTCCCTGTAAAGGATTAAATACCTGAATAAACATAATTAGAATCAAAAAGGCTATATACTTAAAAATTGGGTCTTTTCTCCATATTGATGTAAATGCCTTCCTGTTAAATGTAATGATATTCAAAAATATTACAGAAACAATGATATCGGGGATAAGGAGAATGGGGTCATACTTTGTATAAACATTAAATCTATAAATATACCTTCTGATAATGCCTATAATTGGATAGAAGAATAATAGAGCAATTACACCTGTTTCAAATTTGAACGAAAGCATAAGAAGAAGAAAAAAAAGTATTCCTATAAAAACCAGACGGATATTCTGATGCACAAGCAGGTATCCATAAATAAGTGATGTAAGTACAATTATAATCGAAAGGAAAATGTTTTTCATCTATTCAATATTTTTAATATAAATTTATATGTATCTTTTGCACTCTTATCCCATGAAAGATTTCTTGCAATCTTAATACCATTTCTGGACAATGTCTTTCTTAATTTTACATCCTCTATAAGTAACATAATTTTTTTCCTCAATTCCTCTACATCCCCTGAATTATATAAAAATAACACATTTTTCTTATCTTTTAATAACTCTGAAATCCCTGCATTATAGGACAGGATAACAGGAACACCAGATGCCATAGATTCAAGTGCTACGAGACCAAAAGGTTCATAGTAGGATGGGAGAACAAATATATCCAGATTGGCAAGGTATTTTGCTAATTCTTCAGTAAAATCTATCCATATAACCTTTTTTCTAAAAGGCTTTCTGATACCATACCTTCTATAAGGGTTGCCTTCCCCAATAAGAATAAGTTTATAATTATCCGGCATCTTTTCAAAAGATTTAATCAATATATCCACACCTTTTCTTTTTACCTTCAAATCTCCTGCATAACCCACCAATATATCATTCTTTTTCACACCACTCCCAAATAAAATTTCCCTATTCTCTATCCTGTAACGGGGAGAAAATCTTTTATTATCTACTCCATTATAAATTACACTTATATCCTCCCTTTTTTCAGGAAATTCCATCACTACATCCCTTTTTACACCTTCAGAAACAGTGATAATCTTAACACCTGCTCTTCTTAAAAGAAACTTTTCCGTCAAAGCACCTATATAAATATCTATATAATAATAATAATCCCTTAAATGGGAAATGCCCAATTTCTTAAAAACTTTCCTCCATGAAAGGTTAAAAAAATGTAAAACAACAATAGATGGCGAATATAAACTGATTACCCCTGTTGTCAACAAAGGTCCTCTCCTATGTCTAATTAAAGACGGAACAGAAAATATATAAAGTAATAGCTGTTCAAGCAAATCGGGCTTTGTAAAGGGAATATATATCTTAAAAAATTTGATATTTGGATGTTCCATCAATAATTTATCAATAGACAATCCAATAAGATTAATTTTAATTCCCCAATCTGCCAATCTTCTTACAACCTCATAAGTAACTTTATTTTGCCCCCCTTTTCTATCGAAAGAATGTGAGAGTATTGTTATCTCACGCACTTTTCTCTTTTGGTATACTACCTTTTTTGTTCTTAAATAATGTTTTATAGCAGAAGTTTTTCCTGAAATTATATAAGGTATTGCCTGAATCATCCTTCTGGATTTTTTTAGCAGGATAAGGAATTCAAGAATTCCAGGATTTATTTTTTGTCCGATTATAAAAGAGTATAGGATAAAAACAAATTTTCTGCATTCCGTAAAATTCTTTAAGGCAACAAGAGTATGATTAAATATGGACACATAAATTTTATCTTTGAAATCCTTTCCTTCCCAGATCTCAGGCCTTACATCAATATAGTGGTAAATCAAAATATCAGGGTCATATATAACCTTATAACCCTTCTTTTTCACCCTTAAAGAAACATCTATTTCATTGCCGTGCTGATTGCCTAACAGGTCTTCATTAAATTTCGAGAAGGCATCCTTACGAAAAGACATATTGCAACCTTTAATATGGTCTACCTCCACAGGTCCAGAATTCCATTCACTGTGATGCCCAATCATTCTTCCGTAAAATGTGATTTTGCCCACTGCTTTTGGATTTTCATTTAATCCTGGGATAGAAGGTACGAAAATATCTTTTCCTCCAACTCCACCAACATCCGGGTTATGTTCAAAATATTTCCCAATCCTTTCAAGCCAATCAGGGAATGGAGCGCCATCATCATCTGTAAATGCAAGAATTTCGCCTATACTTTTCTCAATACCTTTGTTAAGCATAGACATCTGTTTCTTATCATAACTCCATACTATTCTTGCCTTACTGAGATGATGTCTTGAAATATAGCCCTTTAATAGTTTTCTTAATTTTTCCCAACCATAGGGTACAATAAAAATAATTTCATCAGGCATCCTTATTTGTTTTGAAAGTGCTTCAACACACTTCTCAACAATTTTTTCTCTTGTTACAGGAATAATTACTGAAATTTTCATAATCCATTATTTACAAATTTTTTTTTAAAAGTCAACTACAATATCAATAAAATTAAAAATTACTCAAAAAATGAGAACGAATATGAGATTTTTAGGTCCCCCCCTTCTCTACCTTCCCCAAACAAAATTTCAGCGCAGCACTTTGTAATGTAAATATTTTTTCCCAATAATAAATGCATTTTTTTCTTGACAAATTCTTTTATACATGTATATTTTGATAAATATAAGGTAGTGGGAAAAATTTTATGAAAGAAAATATATGGGTGCTTTGTGCATAGTGCTTCGTGCTTAGTTAAAAAAAGGTAAGGGGTAAGAGGCAATGGGTAAGGGGCGATAGAAAGTGAATGGGTAGATGGGTGAATGGGTAAAGGATTAACAAACGTGTTCGTGATGGTGATTCGTGAAAAACGAAAGAGACAAAAAATGAACACGAGTTACGGTCACAAAACATGTTCTTTGTCATAAATTATTTTTTGGCGGTAAGCGGTTAGCGCTAGGCGGTCAGCGTTGTAATCCCGCATTCTGCATTATTATTTGGCGGAAAGCGGTTAGCGGTAGGCGGTCAGCGTCTTAACTTATTGAACAAAGGAGGTTAAATGAAAATAGGTGTTGGAGCAGACCATAGGGGATTTAAGAAAAAAGAGGCAATAAAAAAATTTTTGCAGGAAAAAGGTTATGAGGTGATTGATTTTGGCACACATTCAGAAGAATCCTGTGATTACCCTGACTTCTCTCTTCCACTCGCCCGAGCATTGAGTAAGGGAGAGTTAGAAAAAGGTATTTTGATTTGCAATACAGGCATCGGGATGTCAATTTCAGCAAATAAGGTAAAGGGGGTTTATGCAGCACTCTGCACCACATTAGAAACAGCAGAATCGGCACGAAGGCATAATAATTCCAATGTGCTTGCTATGGGTGCGTCTCTGAATACAGAAGATGAGATGAAAAATATGGTTGAGAAATGGCTGAATACAGACTTTGATGGAGGTAGACACCAGAGGAGGATAGAAAAGATTATAAAAGAGGAACAGGGTAATTAAATGAAAAATGAAAAAGACAGCCGAGAGCCGATGGCAAAAATTAGGGTATAGTTGATGGGGTATAGGGTATGGAGCGATAAAGACTGTTGAAAGTTGAATGTTGAATGTTCAAGGTAAAAAAACAAAATCAACGAAATAAACGAAAACAACGAAACAAACGAGATAAACGAAACAAACGAGAATGTAGGAGGGATTTCTTAATCCCGATTGCCTTACTTTATTTTTAACATTTAACCTTTTACCTTTTACCTTTAACCATATTTATAGTATATTTGCCTACGGCGTTATTACAATTCGTTATGCATTTGCTTCGCTGTTATTTGTTGTAAACAACGAATACCTTGCTAAATATATTATGAATATCCAAAATTTTGCAAAAAAGATTTGACAAAATCCAAATAGTTTGTATATTTTATATATGATTTATTTATTGATTCTTGTATATTTACAACCAAACAATAAAATTATATATAAGGTGAAGTATGGGCCTATTTATGCAGGTAATGCCTCATTGGAAATTGCTGATGTAGAGTCATTGAGAGGAAGGAGGGTCTGGCATATAGTTTCAAAAGAGAGGACAAATTGGTTTTTTAGTAAAATTTTCTCTATTCAGGATAGATATGACTCTTATGTGGACAGCATTTATGGATATTCTTTGCAATTAAAAAAACATATTAGAGAAGGGCATTATAAAAATGACCTTATTGTGGATTTTTCCCCTGAAAAGGGTATTATAAAATATAGTGATGGGAGAAAGTTCCCCTATTTTGCAAAGGCAATGGATATGATTTCTTCTATTATATATATTGGGAAATTTCCACTTTTGTTAGACAGCACTTATTACTTACCTATCCATATTGATGGGGTTAGTGGAAACTTAAAAATTAAGGTAATTGAAAGAGAACGCATAGAAATTTCCGCAGGTGTATTTTTTACACTGAGGGTAAAACCGTTTCTACCACAAACAAAGGCATTTAGCAAAAACGGTGGGATGGAGATATGGTATACAGATGATGAGCGTCATCTCCCCGTAAAAATAAATTCAAAGGTATTTTTTGGCTTCATTACAATGGAAGCAAAGGAGATACAATGGAAAAATATGCTGTAATCCTTGCAGGTGGAAGAGGAGAAAGATTCTGGCCTCTATCTCGTAAGAAGATGCCCAAACAATTTTTGAAGTTTCTGGGGGATAAATCAATGTTTGTTCTCACTTATGAAAGATTTAAGTCCTTTATACCGCAAGAAAATATTTATATTGTTACTACCCGAGAATTGTATAATTTTTTCAAACAGGAAAATATCTCTGATGAAAACATACTTATTGAACCTGAGGGTAAAAATACACTATATGCGATTGCATATGCAGCCGCTACTATAATCCATAAAAATGGCGATGGAATTATGATTATATCTCCATCTGACCACTATATCGGAGATGAAAAATTATATATAGAAACAATTAAAAAAGGCGTTAAGTATGCAGAAGATAATTATTTAATTACCTTTGGGGTTATACCAACAAGACCTGATACAGGATATGGATATATTGAAATTTCCGAAGATGAAATTGCAAAAGGTGTCTATAAGGTGAAAAGATTTACTGAAAAACCAAACCAGAAAAGGGCAAAGGAATTCCTTATCTCCGGGAAATTTTTATGGAATAGCGGAATATTTGAATGGAAAGCAAAAAGTATTGTTGAGAATATTAAAAAATATCAGCCTCAATTGGGAAAATATTTAAATAATATGGGTGAAAATCTGGATGAAAAATCCATTCAGGAATTTTATAGAGCAGGTGAACCTATTTCTATAGATTATGGAGTTATGGAATTAAGTAATGATGTAATCGTGATAAAGGCAGGATTTCCCTGGGATGACATTGGAAATTGGAGGTCGTTAGAAAGGATTATAAATAAAGATAAGGATAAAAATATTATTATTGGTGAGTATTTAGGTCTTGACTCAGGGGAAAATATTGTTTATATTAAAGAAGGTATAGTTGCAACTTATGGAGTGAAAAATTTGATAATTGTGCATACAAAGGATGCAACTATGGTAGCAAGGAAGGAAGACGCTCAGGAGATAAAACTCCTGGTAAAAGAGTTGGAAAGAAGGAAACTTGATAGGTATCTTTAACCATTAAAAAAGGAGGTGATATGAGATACCTTTATGCATTTTTAATTTTAGGTTTTTTGGGGTTTGTAGGCTGTCCTCCTGCTGAAACAGGAAACCCTGAGGAAATAACAGCAGAGGGAACACCAGCAGTAACTGTAGAAGAGGTACCAGCAGCTGAAACTGTTTCTCCTGAAACTACAGCCATTGAAACCACTACTGCAGAAACTACAGCTATGGAGACAACATCTACAACAACAGAGGCTCCACCCGCCGCACCAGCAGAGGAATTGACCCCTGCGCCTAAAATGGGTTATAGGGTGCAGATTGGTGCATTTACATATGAAGAGGGAGCTAACAAGGTTAAAATGCGTGCAGAATCTGAATTGAATCAGAAGGTATATGTTGACTTTATAGAGGGGATGTATAAAGTTAGGGTAGGAGATTTTCTGACGAGAGAAGATGCAGAGGCGTATAGAGATAAACTTATAAGTATGGGATACAACGGCGCTTTCCTTGTGGAAACTGAAATTTCTCCTTGATAAAGGTCTTAATTGCAACAAGGAATAAAGATAAGTTAAAAGAAATCAAGGAGATTGCAGAAAGCCAATTTGAGATTTTTTCGTTTTTGGATTTTCCTGATATTGGAGAGGTGATAGAAGACGGGAAGACATTAAGGGAAAATGCTGTAAAAAAAGCCATTACTGGATGGGAAAATACGCATATCATAACGATTGGCGATGATACAGGATTGGAAGTATTTGTATTAAATGGTATGCCTGGTATATATTCTTCAAGATACAGTGGTGGGAATTATGCAGATAACAGAAAAAAACTTCTCTATAATATGGCAGGAGTCCAGGATAGAAGAGCAAGGTTTGTTACTATTGCTGCCCTTGTTCTGGGAAAAAATGCTGTTAAAACCTTTGAAGGAAAAGTAAAAGGTATAATTACTCAAAAAGAAAGAGGAAAAAACACATTTGGCTATGACCCCATTTTTCTCCCTGACGGTTATACAAAAACATTCGGCGAGATGACCCTGAAGGAGAAAAATAAGATAAGCCATAGATACCAGGCATTCAAGCAGGTATTTAAATATTTACGGGGCGTAGCGCAGCCCGGTTAGCGCGCCTGCCTTGGGAGCAGGAAGTCGGTGGTTCAAATCCACTCGCCCCGATAATTACTATGAAGTGGGAAGTAAGTATTTAATGTAAAATGAAAAGTGCAAAATAATAAAGACCGTGAAGCGTAAGGCGTAAAATGTGAAGCGTAGGGCGTAAGGCGTGAAAGGATATTAAGAAATAGTTGAATGTTGAAAGTTAAAGGTTGAAAGTAATGAAGACGCTATCCGCTGACCGCTAAAAGGATACCTGCTATTGGAAATAAAAAATGAGACCAACGAAATAAACTAAACAAACGAGATAAACGAGATTAACGAAAACAATGAGATAAACGAAACCAACAAAATTGTAGGAGGGATTTCCTAATCCCGATTACCTCACTAAGAATGATGATATAGTGATACGGATTAGGGTATGGTTGTAATGTTAGAAATTAAAGGTTCAAGGTGAAAAACAACGAAATAACCGAAACACGATTTTTTTACCGAAAGAATTGCAAGCGAAATTCTATCATTACCTATACACCCTTACCTGAAGAATAAAGAAATTTTCTATGTAATTAAAACTATAAGGAAGTTTAGATGAAATCTTCAAAAGAAAGAAATCTCAACCTGATACATTATGAATTTTTCTGTTAAAGTTTTTATGTTGGAGTGTTTGGGAAAAAATTTATATATAATACTATGAATTTAAGGAAATATATTGTTATCAATTCCTTTAAACCTGAGAAGTGAGGTTTGTTATGAAAGATATTTTGAAAAATGCTCTTAAGAAAATGTTTAAATTTTTTGGATTAGAGGTCTACAGAAGTGCAGGTAGGAGAAGAAATATGAGGGACCTTGTTCGTTTTATTTCGGAAAAAGGATTTAAACCACGCACGGTAATTGATGTTGGGGTGGCTTATGGAACACCAGAGTTATATGAAACATTTCCGAATGCAACCCACCTTCTTGTTGAGCCATTAAAAGAGTATGAAGAAGTTCTTAAAAATATATCTCAGAAATATAACGCACAGTATGTAGTTGCAGCAGCAGGCTCTAAAAAGGGAAAAATTATAATCAATGTACATACAGATTTAAGCAGTTCATCTATTTATAAAGAATCTGATGGAACTTATGCAGACGGTAAGCCAAGAGAAGTTTCCGTAATTACTCTCGATGATTTATGTGAAGAGAAGGGATTAAAGGGCCCATATTTAATCAAAATTGATACTCAAGGTGCTGAGTTTGAAGTGCTAAATGGAGCAAAGAAAGTGCTTAAAGATACAGAAGTTATTATTCTTGAGGTCTCGTTTTTCCAATTTTATGTAAATGGCCCACAGTTTTATGATATTGTTGCATATATGAAAAAGAAGGGATTCGTTGCTTATGATATTTCTTCAGGGCACAATCGTCCTTTAGATAATGCATTAGCACAGATAGATATGGTATTTGTTAAAGAAAACGGCCCATTCAGAAAATATCACTTTTGGGCTACGCGAGAACAGCGTAAGCAAATGAGAGTTGTATGAAAAAATCACTTTTTGCCGTTATGGAAAATAAACTGAGTAATAGGGAAAGGGCATATTTATGAAAGTTTTAATAACAGGTGCAGGAGGATTTATAGGTTCTCATTTAACAGAATATTGTGTTGAATTGGGCTACGAAGTAAAAACATTTAT
>WFRC01000118.1 GCA_015486685.1 Caldifarciminota bacterium | reverse complement strand
GTATAAGTAATGGAGGTAATATCATAAATGTCAACGTTAGTAGTGTGCTCAAATTGTATAGGTTTGAAAAATGTTACTATGATTTGCCACCACTTATATAATTTATCGTTATATAAAATTAGGTAAGTAATGTTAATTAAAATAATAAAAACGATGAGAGGTGAAAGAATATGACTGGAAAAGACATAAATTTTGAAAATAAGCTTTGGAAAACCGCAGATAAACTTAGAAAGAAAGTTGAAGTTCACGAATATAAATATGTTGTATTGGGTTTGATTTTCTTGAGGTATATCTCTTTTGCATTTGAAGAAAAGCGAAAAAAAATAAATAAGATTGAAAAAGATATCCCGGAAAGGTACAAGGAGGCTGTTAGGGAAGATCGAGACTTGTATTTAAGTGATGGCATTTTGTATTTGCCAGAGAAAGCTAGATGGGAATACATAAAGGAAAATGCAAATCAACCAAATATCGGGGAGATTCTGGACAATGCCATAGAAGTTTTAGAAAAAGAATATCCCAAACAACTTAAAAATGTTATTCCAAAAATATATACAAAGATTAACCTGAGCACAGATGATCTTGCTTACCTCATAAATGTTTTTTCTACTATTGATTTTGGCGATGGACATAAGGGAAAAGACATCTTTGGCAGGATCTACGAGTATTTCTTAGGGAAATTTACTGAAGCAGAGGGTAAAAAAGGAGGGGAGTTTTACACTCCAAGAAGTCTGACCAGATTGATAATTGAAATACTTGATGTGAAAGATGGAAGAATATTTGATCCTGCCTGTGGAAGTGGGGGCTTTTTCGTTTCAGCTCTTGAAAAGCTGGAAAGAGAGGGAGAAAAAAAGGCGCTTCTTTCAATATATGGGCAAGAATCGAAGGAGTTTGTATGGAAAATAGCAAAAATGAACCTTGCAATAAGAGGAACTGAAGGAGATATTAAAGTTGGAGATTCATATCGCGACGACAAATTTCCTGATTTAAGGGCGGACTATGTAGTTTCAAACCCTCCATTTAATGATAGTGGATGGGGGGCGGATAAGGTTAAGGAAGATGATCCGAGATTTAAATATGGAATTTCAGGAGATAATAATGGAAACTATACCTGGATTCAACATTATATATATCATCTGGCACCAAACGGAAAGGCTGGATTCGTTATGGCAAATGGGGCTTTATCTGGTGGAGGTATTGAAGGAGAGATAAGGAAAAAGATAATTGAAGATGACCTTGTGTATGGAATAATCGCTACCCCTGCCAAGTTATTTTACACAGTATCTTTGCCGGTCTCTTTGTGGTTTTTGAGGAAAGAGAAGCCAAAACATATGAAAGGAAAACTTTTGTTTATATATGCCAAAAAAATGTTCAAACCCATTTCAAGAAGACAGGTTGTTTTCACGGATGAGCACTTAGCAAAGATGGTTGAAAAGTTCAGGATGTTTGAATCGGGAGAGGATGAGGAAAAGATAGATGAGGTTGGATTTGTCAAGGTTGCTACAATTGAAGATATTAGAAAGAATGGTTATGTGCTTACACCGGGAAGATATGTCGGAATAAAGATAGAGGATGATGGCGTGCCATTTGAAAAGAAAATGGAGGATTACAGCAGGGAATTGAGTAAATTGCTGGCTGAAGAGAAGAAATTAACAGGCAAGGTAGAAGAAGTGTTTAAGACGTTGGGGTTTGGGGATGATATGCAATGAATTATGATTTAATTAAAAGAATGGAGAGAAATAAAGAAGGTGGAAGCAATGCTTAAATTCAAAAAGGAAACAGAATTCAAAGATACGGAAATCGGGAAGGTGCCGAGGAATTGGGAGGTTAAAGAGATAGGTGAAGTTGGAGAAGTTGCAGGGGGAACAACACCATCTACAAACAATCAAGATTATTGGGGTGGTAATATTCCATGGCTCACCCCAAAAGATTTACGAGATTATGATTATATTTATATTTCAAAAGGTGAACGGAATATAACAAAAAAGGCAGTTGAAGAGGCTTCACTTAAAGTTTTTCCTAAAGGAACCGTATTACTTACAACAAGGGCACCTATAGGGTATGTGGCCGTCGCTAAGAATTCGATCACAACAAACCAAGGATTTAGAAACATAATTCCATATAAGGTAGTTAGTGAGTATCTTTATTACTATCTAAAAACAATGACTGACTATCTTAACAGTGTGGCAGGTGGTTCCACTTTTGGAGAATTGACGGGAACTACATTAAAGCAGATACCTATTCCTTTCCCGTCCCCCGCCGAGCAATCCCGCATAGCAACAGTTTTATCATGGTTTGATGACCTGATTGAAAACAAAAAACATCAGAACGAAATTCTGAAAAAAACAGCAATGGCGATTTTCAAATCATGGTTCGTTGATTTTGAGCCGTTTAAAGACGAAAAATTTGTTTATAACGAGGAGCTGGACAGGGAGATTCCAGAGGGGTGGGAGGTTAAGCCGATTGGGGAGGTTGCAGAATTCGTAAAAGGTTTATCTTATCGTTCTAATGAATTAGTGGACAATTCAACAGAGGGAGAAATTTTTATTACTCTTAAAATTTTTAAAAGAGGTGGAGGATTCAGACCAGAATATAAATATTATAGTGGCAATAGATATTCAGATGAACAAATCGTGTGTGATGGAGATTTAGTAATTGCATTAACTGACATGACACCAGACGCAAAAGTTGTTGGTGCCCCTGCGTTAGTAATACTTCCGCCTGACAAAGATAAAGGCATAATATCTCTAGATGCATCTAAACTTGATATGCCAGAATACTTGAAAGAATATATCTACCTCTATTTGAAAGATTCACAGGAAGAAAACTCAACATTCGCAAATGGAGTGAATGTACTGCACTTAAATTTGGAGTTATTTAAAAATGGAAAATATATTCCCATTCCACCCCAGCCAATTCTCCAGAAGTTCCATTCTATGGTGGAGCCGTTGTTCCGGAAAATCTTCCTAAACCAAAAGGAGATTATGGCTTTGCGGGAAATAAGGGATGCTTTATTGCCGCAATTGGTGTTTGGAAAATTAAGAGTTGAGGAGATGTAAAAGATGAGAATAAATAAAATTGTAGTTAGGCCAGAAGAGAAATCATTAAATCCGGAATTGGTATTTGAAATAGAAATGAATATCCAGAATAAGGCGGAAATTCCACTTGAGATCAGAGGATCTATTTTCACAGAAGATGGGATAAAAATAGCCAATATTTATGAGATTATTCATGACTTTTCAAGATCCTACGAATTAGCGGCTGAAGATGTAAACTCCATAAATGAAGAAAAAATAACTATCAAATTAGGTGTAGGTGCTTTATTAAATTATAAGGCATTGGATTACATTGAAACTTTAAGGGACAAAAATCAAAAGAGGGATGTTGTATTAAACTTAGATATAATAATTAAATCATTAAAATCAAGAGCTATGCTCTCACATATGTTCCTATTGGAATCAAAAGCATTAGATTTTCAACTCCCCGGTGAATATAAAAATGCCAAACCTGTATTTTATGAATATTTTCGGAATGGTATTAATCCATCCCATATAAATATGTGGATATTATCTGGTAATGGAGGCGCTACTTTTATTGAAATGCGAAATATTGAATTCAAGGAAAAAATTGTTATCCCTTCAAGTGATTGGATTAATGATTATTGTTCTGTTTTTCAAATTGGTAGATTTTCTGTTTTTGAATATCCATTACCAGATTATTTGGAAGGGGCAGAAAGAACGATCACTATAAGATTAGATGAATCTATTAATGCAATAAAGAAAATGGAAGAAGACATAAAAAAAGGGGAATGGAATCAGGTAATTGAGGATTCTAGGGCGGTTTGGGAATTACTAAGGAATCATGATGAAATCAAAGATATCTTAACAAGAGATGGTTATACTGAGGAAGCCTTTAAAGAACTTAATGAATCTTTAAATAAGTTATTTGATTTTTCTTCTAAATTTCATCACAAACTAGATAAAGATAGAAAAAAAATAATGGGTGATATTAAAGCATCCAAAGAAGATGCATATTTAATTTACACTGTTTCGATGAATATGGTTAATTTGATATTAAAGAAAGTGAATCGTTTAAATGGGGATTTAAATGCCAGCAAAACTCACTGAAGATTATCTCGTAGAACAGCCAGCCATAAACTGGCTCAAAAATCTTGGATACTCATATGTTCACGGCTCCGAGTTATGCCCGGAGAACGGAGAAAGAGAATCTTACAGGGATGTTATCCTAAAAATGAGATTTATCAGTGCCATAAAAAGGATAAACCCGTGGATTGATGATAAAATCGCCGAGGAGGTCTATAAGAAGATCTCGGATATTCCACATCCTGATTTTGTTCTCAAAAGTAAGATTTTTTATGATTATCTCACAAAAGGGGTTAAAGTTATCATAGACAAAAGAGAAGAGAGAGCAAGACTGGTTAAAATAATAGACTTTGAGAAAATTGAGAATAATAAATTTCTGGTGGCAAATCAGTTTACCGTGGAATATCAATTTGAAAATGGTCTTCACAGAAGACCCGATATAGTGGTTTTCATCAACGGTATTCCTCTTGCCGTGTTTGAATTAAAAAGTTTCAATGCAAATGAAACTGCAAAAGATGCCTTCAATGACCACAAAACAAAAATAAACGACATCCCCCAGCTATATGTTTATTCGCAGATTCTGGTTGTAAGTGATGGACTGGAGACAAAATACGGTTCCACTACAAGTGACTGGGAGAGATTTTTCGTCTGGGAGGGGATTTTCAGCGATGATGATATGGAGATTAAGCAGATAGACGATGATCACTATAGATATGTTTATAATGGCAGGGAAATAAACTCCCTTGAACTTCTTTTAAAGGGACTTTTTAGAAAAGAGCATTTTTTAGAGTATCTGGAGGACTTTATCTTTTTTCTGAAATCCGGAGAGACCTATAACAAAATGATTGCAATGTATCATCAATTTTATACTGTCAAAAAGGCGATAGAGAGAAGTAAAAAATGTGTGTTGGAAGGGGTTAAACCTGAGGATAGAAGAATTGGAGTTGTTTGGCATACTCAAGGCTCAGGCAAGTCATTCACAATGTTACTATATGCAAGAAAGGCACTTAAAGAAAAGGCTCTGGAAAATCCGTTGCTTCTTTTTATAACTGACAGAAAAAACCTTGATGAACAACTTTACGGTTTGTTTTCTCAGATCAATGTAGCAAAAAGAACAGCGTCAATCAAAGACCTTCAGGAAACCATAAAGACTTTCGCAGGGGGTATTGTTTTTGCCACCATTCAAAAGTTCGGAAAGAAAAAAGAGGAAGAATACCCATTTCTAACAGACAGAAGAAATATAATTGTTATAGCGGATGAATCTCACAGAAGCCAGTATAGGGAACTTGCCCAAAACTTGAGAAAAGCCATACCAAATACATCGTTTATGGGTTTTACAGCCACACCAATTGAATTCAGAGATAAAGATACTTATCTTGTCTTTGGTGAACCTATATCTATTTACTCAATAGATAAGGCAAGAAGACATAAGGTTGTGGTGCCAATCTATTATGAGGCAAGATTATCTAACCTACATCTGACAAATGAGTTTATAGACGAGGAGTTTGAAGAAATCTCGGAGTTTATGGAAGCTGAAGAAAGAGAAAGGTTAAAAAGGAAATTTGCAAGACTTGAAAACTTAATTATATCTCCAGAGAGAATAAAAAATATTGCCGATGACATTATAGAACACTTTAACAAAAGAATTAAAGAGATTGATGGAAAAGCAATGGTGGTTACTATATCACGCAAAGTTGCAGTTGGACTCTACAAGGAAATGATAAAACATTCCGATGCTCCATCTCTGGTCGTTGTTATGTCTGGAAACAAACAGAAAGATCCGGAAGAATTCTGGCCTCACATACGAAACAAAAAAGAGTTGGACAATCTCCTTAACGATTTCAAGAACCCGGAAAGAGAGCCAAAGATGGTGATCGTTGTTGATATGCTACTTACTGGTTTTGATGTCCCCTGTCTGCATACTATGTATTTTGATAAACCCATGAAGGGTTATTCACTTGTTCAAGCGATAGCAAGGGTTAACAGAGTTTTTAAAGATAAACCGGGAGGTTTGATTGTAGATTACATTGGCATTGCGGACAACCTAAGGAAGTCCCTTCGTGTCTATACAATGGACACAGTAGATTATATTTTGAGTGATATAAATAAAATCCTTGATCTTATGAAGGAAAAATACGATATTGTTTCATCAATGTTTCATAGTTTGAATTATTCAAATTGGTATGGTTTATCTCCTGAAGAATTAGCTTTGTTGACAACTAAAGCATATACTCGATTGAGTAGTGAGGATGCAAAGAAAAGATTTGTAAAAAACTATCTGGCACTTAAAAAGTTGTATGCCCTTGCCAGCCCTCATCCAGAAACAATAGAGATAAAGAATGACATTAGATTTTTTGAAATGATAAAAAAGATGATTGTAAAATATTCCATAAGAAAACAAAGGGAAATCTCCAGAGATCTTGAGTATGAGATTAATAAGTTAATTTCGAAAAGTATTGCAGCAGAGGAACCCGTAGATGTGTTTTCAATTTTAAAGAAGAATAAGCCAGATATATCAATGTTAGATGATAGTTTCTTAGCACAGTTTGAAAAAATGGAATACAAGAATTTTGCAGCAGAAATCCTGATGAAAATAATAAATGATGAAATTAAGATTAGATTGAGGAAAAATCCAATAAGATACAAATCATTATACGAAATGCTAATGGAAATTATTGAAAATTACAATGTGAGATTGATTGATACTTCTGATGTTATAGAAGAACTTATTGAAATAGCCAAGGAACTAAAGAAAACTGCTGAAGAAGGAAAAACTCTTGATTTATCCGAGGATGAACTTGCCTTTTATGACTTTTTATATTCTAAAATTGGTTCAGAAAAAACGTCAGATAATATAAAGAAAGTTGTTAAGGGAATAATCAGTAAATTAGGAACATATATAAAGGTTGCAGATTGGAACAAGAAAGAGAGTATAAGGGCTAAAATAAAAATGATAGTGAAAGAATCATTAATAAAAATAGCTGACTCCAAGATGACATATGAGGAGATTAACTCAATTGCCAATGAAATGCTTTCTCAAATTGAGGTAATATATGCTGCGGCATGATTCATTACCGCCATTCCCGATTCCCATTCATTAACGGTTGTTTTTAGGACTGTTTCATATCCCGGAGTTTATATATTCGCCATACAATTATTTACTTCCTATAGTATTAATTATTTTTCTCAAAATGTCCCTTTTTTTCAGGAGTGTTCATAGAATATGTGAGAAATAGGAAGTTAGAAATAAAGGTATATTTGATAATCATTTCCGATTTAACCTCTCAGTTCTCATTTCTCACTGCTCACTTAATATGTTCATACCTATCTACTATTATT
>WFRC01000117.1 GCA_015486685.1 Caldifarciminota bacterium | reverse complement strand
GGGTAAGGGGTGATAGGAAGTGAATGAGTAGATGGGTGGAAAAAGCAGTAGCGAGGGATGAGTAGCGAGTATATAGGAAAAAGAGAGGATGAGAAAGAAACGGTAATGGGTGGATGAGTAGATGGTTTTTTGAGTTTATAGGGTTAGTAGAGTTTATTGAGTTAGAAAAATAGAAAAGAGTGTCATCAACCAATAGGGTTTACCAGAGAATCAATTACCTTTCTTATCGCTTTTCTTACCTTTTTGTAATCTATTGTTGCCCAATATTCCAATATTGGGATAAAATGTTTATTACCTGTTGCCTGAATTTTATCCAGAAGCAATAAAATCATCTTCCTGTCCCTATCTTTCAAACTCATCACGAATGAATGGTAGTTATCACTATCCAGCAAACTCTTCATCTTTTCCAGCAACTCGTCTGCATAGGTTTCTTTTTCAATCTCCCAGCCCTTTTGCGTGTATACCAGTACAGGCAATCTGTAATCGTATTCAATCGCTAAATAACGGTTGATAATTAACCAATCTATTTTCGTCAAAATCTCCTTGATTGTTAAATCCTTAAAATATCCATAAACAGGACTTTCATCTAAGTGTAATTCAAAAATCTTCTTTTCTTTTGAACCCTTTAGTATCTTTGAAAGTAGATTTCTGCCACCTCTCACAATAATATCATCAGCGCCCCGTAAAATAGCCTTTATTTCATCAGGGGGCAGTTTTTTAATGCCCCCTGAATCCAGATAGTAAGGGACCCTTCTAACATTCCTTCTACTCATAATCCGTTCTCAAAAACCTTTTCAATCCTTTCAAATGCCCAATCAATCTCTTCTTTTGTTATAATAAGTGGAGGGGCAAATCTCAGCACATAATCGTGGGTTTCTTTGCAGAGAATACCTTCTTCCATCAATTTTTCTGCATATCCGCGTGCAGGCACTTTTAATTCTATGCCGATAAACAAACCTCTGCCCCGTATATTTTTTATATCAGGAGACTTCAGGGTTTTCAGTTTTTCTGTAAGATATTTGCCCATTTCAAGGGACCTACCCGGTAAATCGTCTTTTACCAGCACATCAAGTGCCGCAATGCCTACAGCGGCGCCAAGAGGATTTCCTCCGAATGTAGAGCCGTGGTCCCCGGGATGGAAAACACCCAGAATTTCTTTTGATGATGCAACTACTGATACAGGCATAATGCCTCCACCCAATGCCTTTCCTAAAATGATTAAATCAGGTTTTGCATCTTCCCATTCATAAGCAAACATTTTACCTGTTCTGCCCAATCCGGATTGAATTTCATCTAAAATGAATAGTGCATTATTCTCTTTACATATTTCTTTTACCTGCTTCAGATAGCCATCAGATGGTATAATTATTCCGCCTTCACCCTGAATGGGTTCAAGCATCACTCCTATGGTATTCTCATTAAATGCAGATTTTACTGCATCTATATCTCCGTAAGGAACAAGTTTAAATCCCGGGGTAAATGGTCCAAATCCATCCTTATATTGTTCCTCTGATGAGAACGAAATTATCGTGATTGTCCTGCCATGGAAATTATTTGTAGCAACGATGATTTCTCCTTCATATTTTTTTATCCCCTTTACATAATATCCCCATTTTCTTGCAGCCTTTAAGGCTGTTTCCACTGCCTCTGCACCTGTATTCATTGGTAGAGCCATTTCCATTTTTGTGATTTCGCATACCTTCTTCAAAAATAATGGTAATTTGTCATTATGAAATGCACGGGAAGTTAGGGTCAGTTTTTCCAGTTGTTCCTTTGCAACCTTTATAATGTCAGGGTGGCAGTGACCATGATTTAATGCGGAGTAGGCACTCAGCATATCCATATATCTTTTGCCTTCTGCATCAATTACCCATACCCCCTTACCCTCTTTTATTACGATGGGTAATGGTAGGTAATTATGTGCACCATATTCATCATTTATTTTGATAAGTTCCTGCGAAGAATACATATTACCTCCTTTTTTCCTGAAAGTAAGAAAATAAATGCCTTTGTCAACGGATAAATAAAAGATTTTTGGGAAAGTTCAGTTGTATAATATTATTATGCATCAAAAATAATATTGACAAAACCCTTTTTTGATATATTTATTACTCAACTATGTTAAAAAAAATTAAAGTTATAGAAAAATATTTGTTCAAATCAGCGGTCACAAAGATTTCAGTCTTTATCTTTTTTATAAGTATATATTCCCTTTTTTCTGCTGGGCAGTTAACAACATTGTATAAAGTAGGTACATCGGATAAGGAATTTTCTACGATGCTTGATGAGAATATTAAATCAGCACTTAGTATGGGGATGTTATTCCAACATAAAATTGATTTCCCCAAAAAATTAAAGGGAAATTCTATGCTTGTGCAAGGGAAAGATGGGAGAATGTATTCTTATTTTGGGATTGGAAAATCCATATTTAATATCCCTTTCTTCTGGATTGGGGCAAAAATATCTCCCCAAAAAGTATCTCTTCATAAATTTATGATTTATCTTTTTATTCCTCTATCATTTGAGAATGTTCTTATAACGGCCATTATTCTGTTAATTTTATTTATGTTTCTTGTTGATTTAGGGTTTACAGAGAGGGTGTCTTTTTTATTAATTTTTATATATGGATTTTGCACAATTGCATTCTCTAATGCAAAATATCCTAACGATGAAAGCCTTACCAGTTTATTTCTTCTTATTGCTGTTTTCTCTGCTTTTAGATATAAAAAGACATTATCAAAAGGACAAATCATACTTTCTGCTGTTTCACTTGGGTGTGCTATACTTACAAGATTGACCAGTATCATTGTGATACCTTTAATATATTGGTATCTGATAAAGATAAAGAGGGGAAAAAAGGGGAAATTTATTCAGGATATAATGTTGTATTCATTCTTAGTTTTGATTTTCATATTATTGTATATGTACTACAATTATGCGAGATTTGGGAATGTTTTTGACACAGGTTATGGGCATAGAAATGATTGGTTTATCTTTTCTCCGTGGTTTCCAATTAAAAGTATAATTGATATGTTGATAAGTCCAAATATAGGTTTTTTTGTATATATGCCTGTATTTATTCTTTCTTTGCTTGGTATCAAAGACTTTTTTCGAAAGTATAAATCGGAGGGTATACTCTTTTTATCCATATTCATTATATATCTTGTATTTCATTCTTTCTGGTATGCAAGTAATGCCTTTATATCAGGTGGTCCCCGTTTTTTATCCCAGGTGCATATATTCCTCATACCATTTTTGGGCACATTTATAACCTCTGTTTGTTATAAGAAAAGGTTATGGAAATCATTGTTCTGGATATTTTCTTTATCAGGTTTAATAATAAATTTATTATTTATTGTAATTTCACCAAGGAGAGCAAGGGGTTCGGGTATTCAACCCAAAAAGATAACAAGTGATTGGAATATTTCGGAATCCCATATAGTTTTTCAGGTAAAAAGTGTTGTGCAGGCGTTTGAAGGAAAAGGAAATTCCAAGGAATATCCTGAGGTAAAGGAATTTTTGAACAGACCCAATTTCTGGTGGATACATTTTAAGTATTTAGGTGTCTCTAAATGGAAGATATTAGAAACCTTTGTATTTCTTATATTTTTGTCGTTATTGTCTTTTATGCTCATAAGAGATAATTTAAAACCCTCATAAATCATCTTAAAAAAACATTTGCAGGATTGTTATTCTTTCCTATATTTATGAGTAAATGATTGAAAATTAACAAACATGTTCGTGATGGTGATTCGTGAGAAAAACGAAATAAATGAGAAAAACGGTGATACGATGATATGGAGATACGGAAAAAGACAGGTTAAGGTTTAGGTTGAGGTTAAGAAAAAGATTAGTGAATGAGGAAAAATAGCTGCCAGCAATTCAAGGAAGAAAATATGGGCTCCCAGCTGACAGCGATACTGGGATATGGAAAAAACTGTTAAAAGTTGAAAGTTAAAGGTTCGAAGTAAAAAACAACAAAGCAAACGAAATAGACAAAATAAACGAAAAAAGGAGGTAGAATGAAAGCACTTTTGAGTGGGAATGAAGCGGTAGCAAGAGGTGCCTATGAGTCAGGTGTGCATATTGCCTCTGCATATCCAGGAACGCCAAGTACTGAAATTCTGGAGAATATATCAAAATATAAAGAGATATATTCGGAATGGTCCACAAATGAAAAAGTAGCATTGGAAGTTGCATCAGGTGCAAGTTTTGCAGGCGCAAGAGCAATAGTTGCAATGAAACATGTAGGATTAAATGTTGCTGCTGACCCTTTATTTT
>WFRC01000116.1 GCA_015486685.1 Caldifarciminota bacterium | reverse complement strand
GTACTCCTCAGGGTAGAGGATATTATATTCCTCCACAGATGATTCAAATTCAACTGGAATGGTACGGGGAATGGGTTGTTGTTCCTGGTGTTGGAAGGGCATGGGCTCCGTCTGTATGGTCAGATTGGCAGCCATATTATAATGGAGTATGGGTTTGGACAGATGTATATGGTTGGGTCTGGTATTCTTATGAACCCTGGGGATATATTACATACCACTATGGAAGGTGGTGGTGGACACCAGAGTATGGTTGGGTCTGGATACCTGGTTATGAGTGGTCTCCCGGTTGGGTTGTATGGATTGAGGGACCATCCTATGTTGGATGGGCACCAATGGACCCTTGGGGAAACCCAGGAGGTATATCTGCACGAAAGGTTAGTTCAGGCAGGTTGAGACCATATTCAGGCAAGAATATTAGAAAACCTGCATGGGTAATAGTAAGTAAACAGAGCTTCAGTATAGGAAATTATCAATATCTAAAGGGGAATTTTAATAAAAGGAAGTTAGTAGTAAAAACACCTATGATAACCCCCGATAATAATATGAAACACTATATATTAAAAAGGATAATAAACGGAAAAGATGTGTTTAAGCAAAAACTTAAACAGAACTTGAAGTTAAAAAAGGTTGAGCAACCAAAAAAGAAAAAGATTAAAAGGACTTTAAGAAGCAATTAAAATATATTGAATAAAAATATCAGGGATAAAAGCCTTTCTATCCCAAAAAATGTAAAAGCGTTAGGGGTTGTAAGTTTTCTCAATGACACTGCATCGGAGATGATTTATCCCTTATTACCAATTTTCCTCGTAAATGTGCTTGGTGCAGGTCCTGAGGTGCTTGGAGTAATTGAAGGTGTTGCAGAGACTACTGCAAGTTTCCTGAAATTATTTTCAGGCTGGCTTTCGGATAAACTCAGAAAGAGAAAATTCCTTGTCGTTATTGGTTATTCACTTGCTGCACTTGCAAGACCTCTGGTAGCCATAACAAGATACTGGTGGCAGGTTGCTGTAATTAGATTTACTGATAGATTGGGCAAGGGCATCAGAACATCTCCGAGGGATGCTTTAATATCGCATTCTACACCTGATGCTATAAAGGGAAAGGCATTTGGGTTTCACAGGGCAATGGACCATACAGGTGCAATCGCAGGACCTATTGTGGCTATGGTGCTGCTTAAATTTGGTATGTCATTGAGAACGCTTTTTCTCTGGGCATTGCTCCCCGGTATGATTACCGTAATTATACTCCTTATTTTTGTAAAAGAGAAAGAACATATTCCCGTATCGAAAGGTGTAAATTTTAGGTTTTCCATACTCTCAAAAAATTTCAAGGTATATTTATTTATTATAATATTATTTACACTGGGGAACTCCACAGACGCATTCTTAATCTTAAAGGCAAAAGATATAGGGGTTTCCATTGCAATGATACCTCTTTTATGGGTGGCGTTGCATTTTGTCAAAATGGCTACCTCCATGCCCGGTGGTATCTGGTCTGATAAGATTGGAAGAAGAAAGGTAATCATTATTGGGTGGTCTGTATATGCACTTATTTATCTTGGATTTGGTTTTTCCTCTGTTGTCTGGCATATATGGTTATTATTTGCATTATACGGAATATATTTTGGACTTACCGAGGGGGTGGAAAAGGCATTTGTTAGTGACCTCGTTGTTCCTGAATTTCATGGCACTGCATTTGGATTTTATCACCTTGCTGTGGGTATATCTGCATTTCCATCAAGTGTAATATTTGGTTTTATATGGCAAAAATTCGGTTCACCTGCTGCATTCTGCTATGGTAGTGGACTTGCTGCTCTCTCGGCATTACTACTGTTTACAATCGTAAATGAATCTCGCAACAGCAAATAAAGACAATTGCCAACAAGAAAAGATATTGGATTTTCATATTTTACCCACTCATTTTGAGAAAGAGTCTAATAGTGGATGAGTAGACAAAGAAAAGGCAAGAGAAGAAATATTTTTTCACAATATTCAAAAAAATCTCAATTTGGATAAATTATGGTTGACTTTTTCAGAAATTATGTTAATTTTAACAGGTATTCTGAAAAATGGAATAGGTAGTGGGGAAATTTTTATGAAAGAAAATAATGAGCAGATGAGTTGAAAAAGCAGTAGCGAGGGATGAGTAGCGAGTATATAGGAAAAAGAGAGAATGAGGAAGAAACAGTAATAGGTAAGAGGCAAGAGGTAATAGGTGATGGGTGAATGGGTAAAGGATTAACAAACGTGCTCGTGATGGTGACTCGTGAAAAACGAAAGAGACAAGAAAAACGGTGATACGATGATATGGTGATACGGATAAGTTGAATGTTGAAAGTTAAAGGTTTAAGGTTGAAAATTGCAGGTTAAAAAAATGTAAATAGGGATAGGGAGACTTTTTCTTTAATTTTTTACTTTTAACATTTAACCTTTTACCTTTAACCGTTTGCATTTTAGATTTTACAATTTGAATTGTTTGCAAAGCAAACAAAGGAGGATTTATGTCAAAGAAAAAGAAAATAAAGCAAGAGAAAACTACAACATTAGTGCTGGGCAAGAAAAACTGGTCAACATTTGGAGCAGGTATTTTGAGTATTCTGGTAGGTTATATATTTTTAGCAAAGGGCTCTATTACTACAGCCCCTATTCTCCTTGTGCTTGGTTATGTAGTTCTTATCCCTATTTCTTTGATTTTGAGATAAAAGGAGGTATAAGATGTATAAGTTTATTTATTTGTTGTCCGTTATCTTACTGTTTTCATCAGGATGTAAGGGGAATACTAAGAAAAAACAGGCATCAAAAACTTCGTTGAAGGGTAAAAAAATTCTGATGATTATTGCACACAATAATTTCAGAGACGAAGAGTTTAAGATTCCATATGATACCTTTAAGTCCCTTGGGGCTCAGGTCGTAGTTGCTTCATCGGATACATCTACAGCCACAGGTATGCTGGGTATGAAGTTTAAGCCTGATATGTTAATTGATAGTGTAAAGGCAGATGGATTTGATGCCATAGTAATGCCCGGTGGCACAGGGGCTATGGAATACTGGAATAATTTGACAATTCATACTCTGCTTATTAATGCATTTTCAAAATCTAAGGTAATTGCGGCTATATGCCTTTCTCCTGCGACTCTGGCAAATGCGGGTATTCTCCAGGGTAAAAAAGCGACAGTCTATTCAACAGACCAGACCTTGAAGATATTTAAGGAAAAAGGTGTAAGGTATATCAATAAACCTGTTGTGGTAGATGGTAATATTATCACAGGAAATAGCCCAAAAGTTGCCACTAATTTTGCAGAAAAGATTGTAGAAGCATTGACTAAATGAGGGTTGTTCTACAGAGGGTAAAGGGTGCTCGTGTAATATTTGATAACGGCCTGGTATCTGAAATAGGTAAAGGACTACTTATCTTTTTGGGTGTTGGAAAGGGTGATAAAAAGGAATATTGTGATTATTTTTCAGAAAAGATTGTAAAGATGAGAATTTTTGAAAATCCCAGAGGAAAATTTGACCTTTCTCTAATGGATGTTAAAGGTGATGTAATGATTGTTTCAGAGTTTACCCTTTATGCAGATACAAAAAAGGGGAATAGACCCGATTTTATCAAGGCTGAAAAGAAAGAAGAGGCTCTAAAAATCTATAATTATTTCATTGCATCTATGAAAAAATATGTAAACAATGTGCAGACAGGTGAATTTGGAAAGTATATGGAGATTGAACTCGTAAATGATGGACCTGTAACAATTTTTATGGAGAAATAGATGAAAAGTATGACAGGATATGGTTATATAAAAGGAAACATAGGTGGGATCAAGGCTGCCTGTGAAGTTTATACATTGAATCATAGATTTCAGGAACTAACGCTTAATCTTCCCAAAGGACTGACGCATTACAGAATGAAGATAACCCGGATCTTAAAGAGATATTTTCCCCGTGGTTCTATTAACTTTAAGATAGAGTTTTTACAGGGGGATAGTGCATTGTTTGATGTGGATATTAATGCGCTCCTTTTTTACAAAAATAGGATTCAAGATATATTAAGTAAACATAGCGTTAAAGGGGAAATTGGTATTGAAACGCTTTTAACCCTTCCTGGTGTAGTATCTGAAAAAACGGGAAAAATGATAAAATGGGATGAGATAAAACCCATTTTAATGAAGACAGTTGAAAAGGCGAACAAAATGAGAGAGATAGAAGGTGAATATATTAAAAAGGATATGCAGAAGAAGATAAACACAATGAAAGGGATGCTTTCTTCTTTGAAAAAATCCATTGGCAAGGAGGAGGGAAATATTACAGAGAAGGTTTCTAAAAAAGCGGCATTATTTGAAAAGATGGGATATGATTTATCTCGTGAGGAGATTATGATATTAAATGGAAACGGTGGGATTGACGAAGAGATTGTAAGGATGGAAAGTCATCTAAACCAGTTTGGAAAATTTATGGCATCTCCTTCCTGTGGGAAAAAAATAAACTTTATCATTCAGGAGATGAGTCGAGAGTTGAATACCATTACAACAAAACTGAATTCCCCTAAAAATATTTACAAGGCAATTGAGATGAAGAATATAGCAGAAAAACTCAAAGAACAGGTGCAAAATATAGAATGAATAAGATATTTGTAATCTCCGGTCCATCAGGTTCAGGGAAAACTTCAATAGTAAAGGCAGTTAAAAAAAGATTTCCTGAAATATATTATTCTGTTTCTGCTACTACAAGGAAAAAGAGAAAGAATGAAAAGGATAACAAAGACTATATATTTTTGTCTATAGAGAGGTTTAAGGAAAATATACAGGAAGGGAATTTTCTTGAATATGCTCGCGTTTTCAATGACTACTATGGAACTCTGAAAGACCCAATTGAAAAAGCAATGAATAAAGGAAAGAGTATACTTATTGATGTAGATGTAAAAGGTGCTATGAATGTTAAAAAGACTTATCCAGAGGCAGCTATGATTTTTATACTTCCGCCAGGTATAGACGAAATAAAGAGGAGGCTGGAGAGAAGAAAAACGGAGAAGAAAGAGATAATAGATTTAAGGCTTAAAATTGCTAAGAAGGAACTGGAATTTTTACCTTTATATAATTATATTATATTGAATGATGACCTGGAAAATGCTATAAATGATATGGTATCGATAATAGAGTTCTATAAGAAGTAAGAACTAAGAAGTGGGAAGGATTGTTAATTAAAAGTTAAAGGTTGAGTGTTAAATAAAAATGAGAAAAATTTAAAAATTTGAAAAAAATACTTGCGAAAATGAAAAAGATTATTATTCAAATCTATAATCAAAAATAAGGAGGTATTTTATGGAAAATTTTACGCTTTTTCAGGAAATTCTCTCTCGGTAAATTACGCCTATTTTCAGGAACCCATCATATTCCATCTCAATTTTTCCAGAAAAGATACTATGCAAGGAGGGTAGAATGAAAAGAATATCAACCTCTCTGCAAAAGCGAAGAAGAAAACATCCTGTTTTATTTTTGTTTATTTCTATTGTAGTTATTACAACAACTTTTTCCTCTGGATGCTGGGAATCTTCTGAAAACAAATATGGATTATATATATCTAATTGGGGTTCACCTATTAAGGCTTATATTTACTATTATAAGGATTCTACCACAACTGTATACGGACAGGGAGAACAAACCTGGCCTTCTACCCCTCCTTATTTCACATGGATAAGAGTAAGACCATACTCTACCAGAGACACAGCGTATGAATATACTGTTCATTATGATAGCATAATAGAAGAGAGTGGACCTCTTTATGATAAATGGGAATATACCCCTACAACAGAGATGGGAGCAAATTATTATAAGGTATTAGCAGATTTTG
>WFRC01000115.1 GCA_015486685.1 Caldifarciminota bacterium | reverse complement strand
TCTTTATTTCTTTGTCTATTCTTTAATAGTTGCCAGAGGTAAAGAGAAATTGTTTGATATTTGCATCTTTATCCCCTTTTTTAATACATCCATTTCCTTTGGGGTATATATTGGAATAGCAGGTGCATCATATTTAAGAATCTGTTGTGCTTTTTCAAGATAGGTGTTCCTTGTATCCATATCTATAATTTTACTTGATATTTCAATAAGGCTGTCCAGCTCAAGATTTGAATATCCTGTTAGATTTTCTTTGCCTAATTTATTTTTTGTATGGAAAAAATCAGATATAGCATCTCCTATATCTCCACTGGAAAATATATAATGTATAAAAAACATATCTGCCTGGTGGAGATTAAGTTTTTTAAAGAAATCTTTTGATGTATATGCAATGTCAAACTTAACCTTCAATCCTGCATTTTCAAGCATTGTTTGAATGGGTTTAATATCATCAAGGAGGGCAGAAGATACAAGTATAGAAACCGTTTTAATACCTTTTTTTCTTATATAGGTCTTTGTCTCATTAAATTTCATATTTTGAGGCATAGTATGATTAGAAGAACCTACCAGGATTGAAGGAAAGACTGTAAACAGTGGTCTCCCTTGTTCAGAAAAAATCTTTTTATCAATAAGGGATGAGATTGCAAGACGCAGTTTTCTATGCTGCATCTTAGTTTTATATAGATTGAAACAAAGGTATATAGCACTGGCCGGATAAAACTCCTCAATTTGGTATTCAGATGTGTCAATGAGTGAAATATATTCAACAGGAAGACGGAACAATATATCGCCCTTTCTTTTTAGAAATGTCCTGACCTTTTTTTCTTCATCAGGGATAAATAATACCTTTACTAAATCAGGATAATCTTTATCACCCCAATAATATGGATTTTTCGCAAGAATTAAAGAATCAGTCGTGAATAATTTTACTGTATATGGACCTGTGGCATCCTGGTCATTTTCACCTGTTATATAAAAACTTGATAGGTCATTAAGAATGGTAGGTGAAGGAATATTAAGTGTTATCAAGACCTTATATGGGGTTTCTATTTTGATACTCTTAATTTTAGAAATAAGCCTGGTGTAAATAGGGATTTTTTTTGCCCTTTCGAAATTTCGTAGAACATCAAAGCCTGTAAACACCCTGCCTGAATGAAAAAGAACATTTTTTCTAAGGTAAAATCTCCAGTGTAATGCATCAATTGTTTCCCATGATATTGCGAGTGAAGGTTGAATTTCAAAATTTGATCCTGTTTTTACCAGTGATTCATATATGTTCCTCATAATAACACTTGAATGAAGATAAACAGATTCCTCTGGTGAAATTTTTGCAGGAGAGGAACGCATCACTACAAGAATATGTTGCTTAATCTTTGGAGTGCAACCTATAATAAAGATAGATAAGATTATAAAGATTTTTTTTACCATAGTTTCATCGCCTCCCTGACCAATGTCATTGTTTTTCTTGTCTCATTTCTTGCTTTACTTGCACCATCCATCAAAATTTCTTTCAGGGTTTCTTTTTTTGCAAGAAGTTTCTCTCTCTTTTCTCTTATAGGTAAAAGATATTCGTTAATCTTTTTTGCAGCATTTTTCTTACACTCTACACACCCTATTTTGCCGTTTTTGCAATTTTCCTGAATTTCGGGGACATTATCGGAATTAAATATTTTATGGTAGGTAAAAACTACACAACCATCGGGATGTCCGGGGTCAGATTTTCTAATCTTTTTGGGGTCAGTAAAACACTGCATTACCTTTTTTTCAATTTCCTGGGCACTATCACGAATATAGATGGCATTCCCGAGAGATTTTGCCATTCTTTTTCCATCAATGCCAGGAATCCGTGGGAAAGAGGTTAAAATAGGTTTTGGTTCAGGGAAGACTTTCCCGTAGAGGTTATTAAATCGTCTTGCAATTTCTCTTGTCAATTCAAGGTGAGGAAGTTGGTCTTCTCCTATAGGGACTATATCTGCTCTATATACGAGTATATCTGCCGATTGAAGTATAGGATAACCCAGAAGCCCATAAGATATATTTTGAGGAAGGTGCAAAGATTTAGCCATTTCTTTCACAGTAGGATTTCTATTGAGCCTCTGGACAGTTATGAGCATAGAAAAAAGTAGGTGCAATTCGGCATGTTCTTTCACATCCGATTGGACGAAGAGAGTGGCATCCTCAGGGTTTATTCCGGATGCAATCCAATCTGCAACCATACTATATATGTTTTCCTTTAGTTTTTCTGTATCCTGATAATATGTTGTTAAGGCATGCCAGTCTGCAATTTCAAAGAATGTTTCATAGTCTTTTTGTAATTTTGCCCAATTTTGGAGTATACCCATTAAATGACCGATATGCATATTACCTGTTGGCCGTGAGCCACTAAGTATTCTACCTTTCTTTTTCATCTAACCTCCAACCCTTTTCAGGATTAAAATTAGAAATATCACTCCTATTAGCAACAATGCCAATATTATAGGGGATTTTGGTTTAATTGTATAACTTTTCCTTAATTTATTCTTAAAAATCATATATAAAAATACAAGCGAATTTCCATTCTGTCAAGACATTTTAAGGAATTTTTATATAATTTTAAAAAAAATTTGACAATATGGAGAAAAATACATATTTCATTAATTATGTATGATATTGTAAAAAATGGTACATTAAGGTATCTGCCTTATTCTATAATTTTTTCATTTTCTTAGTTTTTCAGGAAGCATTTTTATAAATTCTTTTTCGGTTAAAATTTTTACTTCCAATGATTTTGCCTTTTTATATTTGGAACCGGGTAATTTGCCCACTACAACAAAATCGGTTTTTTTGCTAATAGAATTTGAAGGTTTGCCCCCCAATCTTGCAATAATTTCCTGTGCTTCATCCCTTGTATAATGCGATAATGTTCCTGTGAAGACAAATGTTTTGCCTGAAAATGGTTTTTTCTCAACACTCTTTGCCTCTTTTATATTTACACCTGCATCCTTCAATTTTTTTAGCACCCTGACATTTTCCTCTTCCTTGAAAAATTTTACAATGCTCTTTGCTGATATAGGTCCCATCTCAGGGATGGATAAAATATCCTCATAACTCGCATTTTTCAGGTTATCAATAGAATAAAAATGCTCACTTAACAACCTTGCCGAATGAATGCCAATATTCCTTATGCCCAGGGCAAAAATCAGTCTAAATAGAGGTCTTTTTTTGCTGTTTTCTATGGCATCTATTAAGTTTTCAGCAGATTTTTCAGCCATTCTTTCAAGGTTTGCAACATCACCTTTTTTTAGATAATATATATCACCATAATCTGCCACAAGTTTTTTATTCACAAGTTGCTCTATTACAACTGTTCCCAGTCCTTCAATATCCATAGCATTTCTGCTGGCAAAATGTTCAATGCCTCTTTTTAATTGTGCAGGGCACCTAACATTTATGCACCTCCAGTCTACTTCACCTTCAATTCTAACAAGTTTACTCCCACATACAGGACATCTTTCAGGCATCTTGAATATTTTTTCTCCCCCCGTTCTTTTTTCTGTTATTACCTTTACTACTTTGGGAATGATTTCTCCACCCTTTTCTATGATTACCGTATCTCCAATCCTGATATCCTTCCTCCGAATCTCATCTTCGTTATGCAGGGTGGAGCGCGATATGGTTGTTCCTGAAAGAGAGACAGGCTCAAGGATTGCTACAGGAGTAATTTTACCTGTCCTTCCCACATTTATAATTACATTTCGAATTTTTGTTGTTGCCTGTTTTGTAGGAAATTTATATGCAATTGCCCATCTTGGAGATTTATTTGTATGCCCCAATATACGATGATATTTAAATGAATTTACCTTTATAACCATACCGTCGATATCAAATGCGAGATTGCCTTTTTTGCTTTCCCATTCATTGCAGATTTTTATTGCCTCCTGAATATTTTTTACCTTTTTAATAAATGGAGTTACCTTGAAACCTATTTCCTTCAATTTCAAAATTGCATCATAATGGGTTTTTATACTATTGGTAGAAAAAACAGGTGTATGTATAAATATATTAAGATTTCTTTTTGCAACTTCTTTTGGGTCAAGGTGTTTAAGAGAGCCGGCGGCGGCATTTCTTGGATTTGCAAACAGATTTTTTTCTGCCTGTTCCCTTTCCTTATTTAATTTCTCAAATATCTTTCTGGGTATATATACTTCACCCCTTACTTCAAGGTCTAATAAGGATTTTTCATCTGTCAGGAGCCTTAAAGGGATACTCTTAATTGTCTTCAAATTTCCTGTTATATCGTCACCTATTTGTCCATTTCCTCTGGTCGCTCCCTGAACAAATATTCCATTCTTATATCTTAAACTTACTGCGACACCGTCTATTTTAAGTTCAACAGCATATTCAATTTCATCCTGATTGACCAATTTTTTCACTCTTTTATCAAAGTCCAGAACTTCTTCATAGGTATATGTATTGTCAAGGCTGAGCATAGGTGGTATATGCTCAACAGGTGGAAATTCTCCTGTGATTGCACCTCCAATCCTTTGAGTAGGAGAGTCGGACGTAATTATTTCAGGATATTGTTCTTCCATTTTTTTTAGTTTCGTCATCAACAGGTCGTATTCATAATCTGTGATAACGGGGTCGTTTAAGACATAATACCGCCAATTATGATAATGAATTTCCTCCCTTAATTTTTTAATTTCTTCTTTTATTTTTTTTGAAACCATCATTATAAATTAATAGAAAATTCGGAAAAGTCAATGTTATTTTTTGTAATGTCTGCAATCTTTTTCCTTGAAATTTTTGAAGAAATTGTTAATATTGAATATGGGGGAAAATAATATTATAGAAGATGAGAAATTTTTAGATGCGGCGTTATCTGTGTTTAAGAAATATCTTCCAAAAAGAGTGGTAGAAAAAATTATGTCTGACCCTTCCCGAATTAAGGTAGAGGGTGAAAAAAGATTTGCCACAATACTTTTTGGAGACCTTTCTGGATTTACTGCCCTGACGGAAAAATTACAGGACCCGGAAAAGATTGTTGCTATAATAAACAGATATTTTAAGAGGATGCTTGAAATAGTAGAAAAATATGGCGGTGATGTAGATAAATTTCTTGGGGATGCCATTATGGTAATATTTGGTGCCCCTGTTGCTCATTCTAATGACCCTGAGAGGGCATGTCGTGCTGCCCTTGAGATGATTCAGGCAATAAAAGAACTGGGGGTTATTCATACTCCGAAAGGCGATGTGAAAGTAAATATGAGTATAGGAGTAAATACGGGAGATATTGTTTCGCTAAATATGGGGTCAGATGAAAGAATGGAATATACCGTAATGGGGGATAATGTAAATTTGTCCTCACGACTTGAGGGTGTTGCAAAGGGAGGAGAAATTATTATTAGTGATAGGACATATAAATATGTGAAGGAAATTTTTGATGTTAAAACGCTTGAACCTGTGAAAGTAAAAGGTAAAGAAAGACCCATACCTGTATATCTTTTGAAATCTGTAAAATCCCATTTAAAATTGGAAGAAAGTACATTTTTTGATAGAGAAGATAAACTTGTAGAGTTAAAGGGATTTTATGATGACTTAAAAAAAGGGAAAGGTATAACCCTTTTAATAAAAGGTGATGAAGGCGTAGGAAAGACAAGTTTAATCCTTTTTTCTCAAAGAGAATTATCGGGCATCAGGATAATTCATCTAAAGGCGTATCCTTACAGTAAAAAAATGGTTTATAACCCCTTAATTGAGTGGGTAAAGTCAGAATATGGCAGTGCTGTCCCGGAAATTTTAAGCGACAAATCTATTGAAAAGAAGGATGGAATGATTAAAAAGTGGGACAAATTTATTACTGAAATCTCCAGGGTATCACCTATTTTAATTTTTCTTGAGGATGCACATAACTGTGATGAAGAAACAATTACCCTTTTGGATGAACTTTTTAACACGCATAAATCCCACCTTTCACTTATTCTGGAAACGCACAAAGATATTAAGATTAAATCTCCTCATAAAATAATAACATTGGAAAATTTTTCATTTGATAAGACAGTAGGATTTATAAAAGAGATTAAGAACCTTAAAGATGTAGATATTGTGTTGTCTAAGAAAATTTTTACGCTTACAGGAGGCAATCCATTTTTTATCAAGGAGATACTGAATTTTCTGGAAGAAGGAAATATTATTTATTCACAAAAGGG
>WFRC01000114.1 GCA_015486685.1 Caldifarciminota bacterium | reverse complement strand
TATTACGATTAACGAAATATTCCCGCATTCTCACTTCCGCATTCCGCATTATTCTGGACACGAATTACGGTCACGCTTCAGATTAGTTATTATTTTTGGGATCTGGGATTTTATTTCCCTATTCTCTTACTACTTGCTACTATCTTGTTTCTCCCTGTTGATTTTGCACGATAGAGGGCATCATCTGCTGCCTTGACAAGTTCATCTTTTGATACCGCATCTTTCGGGAATGTAGCAACACCACCACTTATTGTGATGTTAATTTCCTTATCACCTATCTTTATACCTTTCTCCTCAACAATTTTCCGCATTTTATCTCCAACCGTATAACTGTTTTCTAATCCAGTATCGGGAAGTATAATTGCGAATTCTTCTCCGCCATATCTTGCTGGAATGTCAGATTTTCTTATATTATTCTGTATAATGTTGCCTACTTTTTCAAGCACCATATCTCCTATTTGATGCCCATATCTATCATTGAACATCTTAAAGTGGTCAATGTCAAACATAATAAGTCCCAGAAGTGCTCCATTTCTTTTCGCGGTCTCAATCGCGTTTGAAAGGGATTCCTGAAAAAATCTATGGTTATAAAGTCCTGTTAATCCATCCTTTATTGCCTTTTCTTTTTCCCTGCTGTACATCCAGGCCTTTTCAAGTCCTGTGCCTGAAAGGTCTGCTATGAACGAAACTATTTCTTTATCCCTCTCTGTATATTTTTTCGGTAATCTATTTAATATCAATATACCCCCTGTAAGGTGTGAATTTATGAAAGGGCAAAAAATAAGGGAACAGGCATTCAATTTAGGTTCACCCTTAAATATTATATTCCTTCTTTTTTCTTTTGAAAGGTCTTCTTTCAGAAGGATGATTTGATTTTTAATGGCTGTTTCACATATACTGCTTTCAATCAATATTTCCTGTGCTTCTATATCACCATAAACATTGTAGTATGGAGATTTACCAGATATGAGAGCAACAAAGCTCCCTTCAAATATAAACTTTGTTGTTTTTATAATTTCGGGAACTATCTCATCTGTTTCAATCTCACCTCCAAGCATTCTGGCAAGAAGGTGTAACCCCCTAAAACTCATTGCTTCCTGGGTTGAAACCTCAGAATACCTGAATAGTGATAGTGAACTTGAGATTTCAGAGGAAAACTGCCGCATCAATTCTTCATCCTTTTCGTCAAATTCCCCCTGTATTTTATCTGCCACTACAACACCTTCAACCTTATCTTCAATCTCTATCGGAACAGAAATAAATGACTGAATTTTAATATCTTCCTGATAATATCCTAATCTTTTCCCCGTATCAAAGTAGGCATTATCTATTATAACCTTCTTGTCTTTAATAGATATTTCAACAGGACTGTTTTTTAAGGATGCATCCTTATTGATTTTGGGTATCCCTTTTCCTGTAATAAGGACATAATTTTGAACCTTTCTGTCATAGAGAAAGATTGCGATGCCAGATGGTTTTATAAGGGAATATATCATTTTAAGTGTGGAGTATAAAGATTCATAGAATTTGTCAATAATAAATCTGTGGTCTATCTTTCCCTTTTGAAGAACATTTTTGACCAATTCTTCATCCATATTTGTAGGCAAAACAGGGGAAGATTCAATTTCATTCAATTCCTTTTCAAGTTTGTTTTTCTCGCGATTTGTTTTTATAAAACCGACAACAAATATGAGGGTAGTTAAGGAAAAAAGGAGAACATTGTATAAATCAAAATTTCTCAAGGTGCTTAAATATGGAAGTGGTAAAAAATATAGATAACCTATTTCTTTCAGCATTAGAGATAGAAAAAATGGGATAAATAGAAATATAGTGATTGAGCTATAATATCCTGTAAGTAGAGTAAATATAGAGATGAGAATGCCTATTATAATTGCATCCGATTCCCTTTTCAACAACGGGCTGAATGTGAGAATCAATAAAATGAGTATTCCTGTAAGTGCATAATATGGTGAAATCTCTTCTGGAAAAAATAAAAGAAATACATAAACAAACGAAAGCCCTGCAATAATGAATTTTCTCATCCTGCCTTTTTACGAGTAATAAGAAGTAATACGGGAAGACCAATCACATAAGTAGCAATAGTTTCTCCAATCATAATGAATATTGCGGTTGTAAAATATGGAGATAAATGCAAAATATTCTTTTCCGGAAGGAT
>WFRC01000113.1 GCA_015486685.1 Caldifarciminota bacterium | reverse complement strand
TGCGAAGCAATCTCATCTAATAGGTAAGCATCCTTTTGCTGACGGCTACCTGCCATAGGCCAACGGCTATCTTTTTCCTCGGGGCTGGAAAGCCCCTCATAGAACTTCGGTATTAGTCATTCGTAATTCGTTTCCACCCATCCTGTGAGATTGCCACGGCTCAATAAATTGAGCCTCGCAATGACAATGAGAGAGGAAACTGTGAGATTGTTCGCTCCTGTTAGTTGCTCACGTCTTCGGCAGTTCGGTAAAGACGAGATTCTTCGCTTCGCTCAGAATGACAAAATAAAGAGTTTAGAATGACTGAAAAAGAAAGGCTCGCAATGACAATGGGAGAAAAACATGAAAGAGTGTCTCGTTTCTTTCGTTTTTCTCACGAATCACCATCACGGACACGTTTGTTGCTTCTTTGTTCATCTACCGTTTTTTATATCGTGCAGGTTTCACATCCTCCTGAATATTCGGCATCTACCTTTAAGAATTTGTCTCCAAAGGATAATTTTAGAGGCTCTATTTCACGGGCAGGAGACTTTGGTGTTGATGTTTCCACTATTCCTGCTCCTCCCGGAATATCCTTATGTATCTCATTTTTTCTGTTACCTGTATAGATTACCTGCTCACCTTTACTGCCATCTCTATAAACAGTAATTCCCTTTACATTTAACTCATAACCCAGCATATAAATTCTCTCCACATCCTGAGGCGTTGCATAATATGGGAGGTTCACTGTTTTTGAAACTGCATTGTCTACATATTTCTGGAATGCCGCCTGCATTCGGACATGCCATTCCGGTGCAATATCGTGTGCCGTTACAAATAATCTCTTTACATCATCGGGAATGCCGCTTATACCCTGCAAACTGCCTGTCCTCGCTACTTCTTTCATTAGCGCATCTTTGAAAAATCCCTTTTCTTTCGCAATCTTTTCGAAATGTTTATTTACTTCAAGGAGTTCTGTGCCTTCCAGTACATTTCTGACAAATACCACGGCGAATAGTGGTTCAATACCACTTGAACATCCACCTATGATACTTATGGTTCCTGTTGGTGCAATGGTTGTCAGAGTTGCATTTCTTATAGGAGGTTCATTGTTCTTATCATAAACAGAACCCTTGAAATTGGGAAATTCACCCCTCTCTTTCGCAAGTTCCTGAGATTTTTTCTTTGCCTCTTTTGATATAAATTTCATTATTTCTCCGCCGACAGATAGTGCTTCTTCGCTATCATAAGGAATTCCTAATTGAATGAGCATATCTGCAAATCCCATCACGCCAAGTCCTATCTTTCTATTGCCTTTTACCATCTTTTCAATCTGTGGAATGGGATATTTTGACATATCTATAACATTATCCAGAAAATGAACAGATGTATTAACAACCTTCTTTAATCTATCATAATCTATTGTCCTATCTTCCTTTACCATTTTCAGAAGGTTTATTGAACCAAGGTTACAGGCTTCATAAGGGAGCAGAGGCTGTTCCCCGCAGTTATGGGCATAAAATCCATTTGCATCAAAGGCATTTATCCCTGGCACCTGCAAGTCATAAACAGGTTCATTCCCAAAATATTCTATCTTTTCAATGGCAACAACAAATCTCTCTTTATTTAATGTTCTTTTATAATTGTTAATCAATTTTTTCAGTTTCTTCATCTTTTTGCTATCTCCAAACCCGATTCTTTCATAAAATATTTGAATATTATCATTAGAGATTACGAGTTCATGCTGTGCCTTTATTTTATATGGTTTTTTTCCACCTTTGCCATCAGGCATTAGTCTAATATTAGATTCTCTTCTGTTTTTATAAATTCTGGAAAATACACCCAATCTAAGAAGCATCCTTTGAACCGCTCTAAGTGTTTCAAGACTACTCTGGGAAAGCCTTATGCTTACCCCTTTTTTTTGAGAACCCTGAACTGAACCATCTGCATCAAAAATTCCCCGCAAAAAACCTTTATGATATTTCGAAGAGGTCTTTTCTATATCTTCTGTAATTATCTTATGTTGAGGAAAAACATTTAACCTATTTGCCAGATGGGTCAAGGCACCTGTGGTAAGCCTGTATTCTTCTCTATCCTTGACTTTATGCCATCCTGTAAAATCAGCACGATGAGGCATACTGGCAGCATAAGTATAGGCTAAATTTCTCATATTTTCTACACCTTCTCCTTCTCCCCACGAAGATAGAACTGTTTTATCCTTTTTAATGGTTCCATCTCCAATAAGTAGCCCCATAAGGTAGCCCTCTTCAAATGTGTGGTTTCCTTCCCATTCCTGAATATCCCTATGGTTATTCACAAGTATTTTGTCATTGGAAGAGAGGGAAGAAACTTCTGTCCAGACTGTTTCCATTGTGTACCTTGTCAGTTTAGATACCTTTTTAAGTGGATGGTTTTCCGTGGCTTTGAGAATAAATCCTTCCTTTGTTGTGATTTTATAAACCCTTTTGATACCTGTTGAGAAAAATCCATCTTTATCTGTATCCCACAAATTTCCATTTACCACTGCCTTAAATTTTTTGCCTATCATATCCTTTACTTGCATTGGCCCTTTTGAGGTAAAAACAAAAGTATCCTCTGTTACACATGGATTGGTAGAATCAATTCTACCTACATTAGGCGTTGGATTGTCCCTATTTAACCTATCAATAAAAACAATGCCCGGGTCCCCTGTCCTCCATGCATTATACACAATGAGGTCAAAAATTACCCTTGCCTTGACCTTTCTAACGGGGTTCCCTGTTCTTGGACTAATAAGGTCTATTTCTTTGCCTTCTTTTACCGCCTTCATAAACGCTTCTGTTATACCCACAGATATATTAAAATTTGTTAAAACATCATCTCTTTCTTTTGCCGTGATGAAATTAAAAATATCGGGATGGTCTACATTGAGAATGCCCATATTTGCTCCCCTTCTTCTACCACCCTGTTTTATTACATCGGTTGCTACATCAAATACCCTCATAAAAGATATAGGCCCTGATGCAATTCCACCTGTTGTCTGTACTACATCATTTCTGGGCCTTAGTTTTGAAAATGAAAACCCTGTGCCGCCCCCTGTTTTATGGATAAGTGCTGTATATTTTACTGCATCAAATATCTTTTCCATTGTATCTTCTACAGGGAGAACAAAACAAGCAGCCAGTTGCTGGAGCTCCGTACCTGCATTCATTAGAGTTGGTGAATTGGGGATAAATTCAAATGAAGTCATCAGGTCAAAAAATTCTTTTTCTGAAGATGAGGTATCTCCATTGTAATTTTTATCTGCTGCTGCAATATTCTTTGCGACCCTTTCAAACATTTCCTTTGGGGTCTCAACAACCTTCCCGTATGCATCTTTTAACAGATATCTCCTCTCAAGAACGGTCAAAGCATTTAAATCCATCTTGATGTCATCACGGGTAGTTGTTAAAATAGATTTTGCCTTTCTTAATTCTGTTCTTTTTTCTCTGTAAACGATATAAGATTTTGCTGTTTTTGCATGCCCTTCTTCTATAAGCACCTTCTCTACAATATCTTGAATCTCCTCTACTGTTGGATTTTCTCCGTCAAATTTTTCATCAAGAAGTTTTTCTACCTTTAATGCCAACTCCTCTGCTACTTTTCTATCTTCCCCACCTACAGATTCTGCTGCCTTAAAGATGGCATTGGCAATCTTGTTCCTATCATATTCGACAACACTGTCATCCCTCTTAACTACCTTGCTAAAATTTGGCATAATACCTCCTTTATTTAATAAGTTAGAAGTAGGAACTGAGAAGTGGGAAGTAATAAAAACCGTGAAACGTGACCATAATAATATGGTTAAAGGTAAAAGGTTAAATGTTAAAGGTAAAAAATTAAAAAGAAAGTACCCACTCCTCCCGTTTACATTTTTTTAATCTGCAATTTTCAACCTTAAACCTTCAACATTCAACTTATCCGTATCACCATATCATCGTATCACCGTCACGAACACTTTTGTTAATTCTTTTTCTCATTCACCCATTCACTCATCTACTCATTCACTTCCTACTTGTCCATGTCATTGCGAGTGCCTCTACTCTGGATTTTGTTCTGCGAAGCAATCTCTTTGTTTCGTTTATTTTTATTTCCTAATTCTCACTTCTTAGCTCCCTCTTCTCAATTCCCATTACCATTTCTTTCAGCTTAATACAACATATTGTGGTTCTTCCTACTATATTACACAATATATTGTGGTTGTCAAGATTTTTTTTGCATTTTTTTTATTTTTTTTCTATTTTTTGCCAGTCATAAATTTTCCCTGTTCTTCCTGCGTTCTATCAGAAAAAATTTGACTTTTTCTATCCTGTTTTTATATTTCTCATATATGGAAAAGATATTAAATAGATTTAATGGTAAAAAAATCCTTGTGATTGGCGATATTATGCTGGATAAATATGTGAGGGGGAATGTTAAGAGGATTTCTCCTGAGGCACCTGTTCCCATTTTTGAGATAGGGGATAATTCGTACAGGTTGGGGGGGGCAAGTAATGTAGCAAATAACATAAAATCGTTGGGGGGAATTCCTATACTTACCGGAATAATCGGCCAGGACGGTGATGGTGAGATACTATTGGAACTCTTAAAAGAAAATGGCATAAAAACAGATGAGATAATTATTTCTAATAATAAGCCAACTGTTTCTAAGACGCGGATAATCGCGCATAATCAACAGATATTAAGGATGGACAGGGAAGAAATTTCTTACATTGGTAAGGAATTGGAAAAAAAATTTATATCAAAAATTCTTGATATACTAAAACAGGTTGATGGTATATTATTTGAGGATTACGACAAAGGCATTATCACGCCAAATATAATAAAAAAGACAATCAGTGCAGCAAATAATAAGGTAATTACTGCTGACCCAAAATTTAGAAATTTCTTTCAATATAAAAACATATCACTGTTTAAGCCAAATATCAAAGAGATGGGGACATCGCTTGGCGAAGATTTTCCTCGTGAAGAGGATCTGTTAAAGGCAGGTAAATCCTTAAGAAAAAGATTGAATAGTCCTTTACTTATAACAAGGGGCAGCCAGGGTATGATATTATTTGATGACAAAATTCAAGAAATTATTCCCAGCTATACGAAAGAAATCTACGATGTCACAGGTGCCGGAGATACTGTAATTGCTGCTGTAACACTTGCACTTGCATCAGGGGGAGATTTAATACAGTCTGCAAAAATTGCAAGTATAGCAGCAGGCATTGAAGTAGGAAAATTTGGGGCATCCGCCGTAACAACAGCAGAGATAAAAAAGGCTCTTTCTGGATAACAATGGGAAAAATTATCACCAAAGAAGCATTTATTCCCATCAGAGAAAGATTAGAAAAAGAAAATAAAAAGATAGTGTTTACGAACGGATGTTTTGATTTTGTACATCCTGGTCATATTCATTATTTAAATGAAGCAAAATCAATGGGAGATATCCTTGTTATTGGATTAAATTCTGATAATTCAGTAAGAAAAATCAAGGGAGAAGGTAGACCGATAAATGACCAGAATGCAAGGGCTCTGGTTTTGTCATCATTAGAAATGGTAGATTATGTTATTCTGTTTGAAGAAGATACCCCCTACAAACTTATTAAGACAATTTTACCTGACATTCTGGTGAAGGGTGGTGATTATAAAATAGAGGATGTGGTAGGCAAGGATATAGTAGAAGGGAACGGCGGCAAGGTGAAATGCGTCTCATATACTGAGGGATTTTCAACTACCTCAATAATTGAAAAAATAAAAAGGAGGTTTTGTAAATAATGGAAGGAGTATTTGGAGATAAAGCAAAAGAAGCCCTTGCTATTGCACAGTCATCACTTGCTACTTTTAACCATACGGAAATGGATGTTCCGCACATCCTATACGGATTACTTGAAGACCAGGAAGGTGTAGTATCAGAGATATTGAAGAAAATGGAGATAGACCCGTATATTATAAGAAATGAAGTGGTGGATGTGCTTAATAGAAGGCCCAAGGTCTATGGCTCATCAGGTGTTGGCTATATGACCCCAACTGCACAGAGGGTATTGGATAACGCATGGAATGAGGCAAGGAGATTTGCTGATAAGTTTATTGGCACGGAACATATTTTCCTCGCATTGTCTGAGGTAGGTGGAGATGTCGGAGAAATTTTCAAAAGGCATAATATTACAAAGGAAAAGATATATGCAGCATTAAGGAAAATAAGAGGTACTCAAAGGATGGAAGAGCCTGATGCAGAAAGCAAGTATGGTATCTTGAAAAAATTTGCCGTAGATTTAACAGAAAAAGCCAAAAATGGAGAACTTGACCCTGTAATTGGAAGAGAAAAAGAGATAAGTAGAGTAATGCAAATCCTTATTAGAAAGACAAAGAATAATCCTGTTCTTGTTGGTGAAGCAGGCGTAGGTAAAACAGCAATAGTAGAGGGATTGGCACAGAAAATAATAGAGAACAAAATTCCTCCTCTATTAAGGGACAAAAGCATCCTTGAACTTGATATTGCTGGACTTGTAGCAGGCACAAAATTTAGAGGAGAATTTGAAGATAGATTAAAATCTATTTTGAAAGAGATTGATAAGGAGAAAGGGAGAATTATTATATTTATCGATGAACTCCATACAATAGTGGGCGCAGGTGCAGCAGAAGGTGCTGTAGATGCCGCAAATATAATGAAACCATTCCTGGCGAGGGGTAGAATCCAAACCATTGGGGCAACAACTATTGAAGAATACAGAAAATATATTGAGAAGGATAGGGCACTGGAAAGGAGATTCCAACCTGTTTGGGTGGAAGAACCATCAATAGAAGATACAATAAAAATTCTTCAGGGCTTGAAAAAAAATTATGAAAAACATCATAATATAAAGATTACAGATGAAGGCATTAAAGAGGCAGTCTTACTTTCAAAAAGGTATATCACGGATAGATATTTGCCCGATAAGGCAATAGATTTGATGGATGAAACCTGTGCAAAATTAAGATTGAAATTATCCAGTATGCCCGAAGACATCCAGAGTATGGAGAAAAAGATTCAAGAATTTACGGAAAAAGGTAAAGACCTGGTTAAGGAAAATAAAGTGGATGAGGCAAACAAGGTAAAAGATGAGGTGGAAAACTTAAAACAGGAATATCAGGAAAAGAGAGCGAATTGGATTAAAGAACATAATGCCAAAGATGTGCTTGAAAAAGAAGACATTGCGAAGGTTGTTTCAGAGTGGACAGGTATACCTGTTGCAAAGATGATGGAAGGAGAGCAGAAAAAACTTGTAAAATTAGAGGAAAAGATTCATCAAAAACTTGTAGACCAGGAAGAGGCAACAGTTGCCGTTGCTGATGCAATAAGAAGGGCAAGGGCTGGTATCAAAGACCCAAAAAGACCTATTGGTTCATTCATATTCCTTGGACCAACAGGAGTAGGTAAAACAGAGATGGCAAAGACATTGGCATTCATTCTATTTGACAGGGAAGATGCAATGGTAAGGATTGATATGAGTGAATATATGGAAAAACACACTGTCTCCCGTTTGATTGGTGCACCTCCCGGATATGTGGGATATGAAGAGGGTGGTTATTTAACAGAGGCTGTGCGTAAGAGACCCTACAGGGTAATACTATTTGACGAGATTGAGAAGGCACATCCGGATGTATTCAATATCCTCTTACAGGTGCTTGATGATGGCAGGTTGACAGATGGGCAGGGAAGGACTGTGGATTTCAGGAATACAGTTATAATAATGACCTCAAATATTGCATCAGATACAATCCAGAGCCTTTCAGATAATTATGAGAGGATGAAGGAAGCAGTTTGGGA
>WFRC01000112.1 GCA_015486685.1 Caldifarciminota bacterium | reverse complement strand
TATACACTACCTGTCCGTTAAACCTCAGGTCAAGTATACCTTTCTTTAATTTCAACTTTAAGGCTTCCTGTATATACCTTTCTTTTTCTCTATAATTACCCTTCCCCCAGATAATCTTAAAATTTTTATAATATGTAATAGGACCACTGAGGCGGGTATATATCCTCTTGCAAAGATTCTTATCCTTTAAGGCGTTTATAAATGAAATCGCCCATCCTAACCCGTCAGGGGTAAAATTACCTCCCACCAGTTCAGGGATACCCGAAGGGATAGCATCGAGTGGGAAGTTTGAACCATCCTTCTCTATCCCAATAGGTTTACTCCCTATAAAATAGGCAATAGGTTTTCTTTCTATAACAGTAATCACTAAATCTCCCGTCAGAAATCTGTGTATCTTTACATTTTTCACCCAGGGTATTGTAAAAAGTTCTTTCTTTACTTCTGCCTCATTTATGCTAAATATTTTAGTACCCTTCACAAATGATAAATGTGCGAGAATTTCTTTTCTCCTTTCCGTCCCTTTGATACTAATAGTTTTCAAAATCACTTTGCTCCTTCCATATAATATCCCAACAACCACAAAAATAAGAAGAATTAAAATGTATCTATATCTGAATTTCTTTTTCTTTGTCAACAATCTTTACCTCCAATTCCAATAATATATTTGTTCTGGAATAAACTTCATCCTTTACAAATTTTATCAATGTAATTATATCCCCGGCTGATGCATTACTTTTATTAATAATAAAATTTGCGTGTATTTTTGAAACCTCTGCTCCACCTATTTTTTTCCCTTTTAGCCCCAAATCCTCTATTATTCTCCCTGCTGATGCATTGGGTGGATTCTTAAATATGCATCCGGCACTTCCATATCCCAGAGGCTGAGTCTGTTTTCTTTTCTTAAATGCCTCAATCATTCTTTTCTTAATAGTGTTTCTATCTGCCTTATCTAATCTTAAACAAACTTTAAGAATAATACCCATTCCATCTATATTCGCACCTCTATACCAGAATTTTACTTTATCTTTTGAAACACTGATTATATTTCCTTCTTTCAACACAGAGGCAGAATAAAATACATCACCTATTTCCTGCCCATAAGAACCTGCATTCATTACAACTGCTCCACCCAGAGTACCTGGAATACCAATAAGTGATTCAATCCCGGTAAATCCATTTCTTGATGTATGTGCAACCATCTCAGGCAGGAGAATGCCTCCGCCTGCACAAAATATATCATCCCCCTCTTGCTTTATGTCATTCATTGCCCTTGTAGATATAACAAAGGATGCAAACTCCGTATCCGTAAAAATGAGATTTGTTCCATTTCCCATTATATAATGATTAAAACCTTTTCTCTTACAAAAATCGAGAATTGTATAAACATCCTCTTCATCAGCAGGATAAACTAAATGCCTTATATTTCCACCTACCCTTATACTTGTGATATAACTTGCCGGTATATTTTCTTTTACCTTACCCTTAATCTTCAATTTCATATCCTGACTCCAGAAGTTTTTTTACGATACCCTCTCCTGTGCGAAAAATATTACCTGCCCCTATTGTTAATATAATGTCATTGTCCGAAACTATTGAATCGACCTTTTCTGGAATTAAATCAAGATTCGGGATATAATAAACATCTTTCCCTTTCTTGTCTTTTACTGCCCGATAAAGTATCTCACCCGTAACACCCTCAACAGGTTTTTCTCGGGCTCCATAAATATCTGTAAGGATTACAATATCCGCATTCTGGAATGAGGTTGAAAACCTATCAAGCAATTTGATTGTTCTACTATAAAGGTGCGGTTGAAATATAGCAATTACCTTCTTAAATCCTTGCTGCCTGGCAACCTTTAATATTGCCTGAATTTCTGCTGGATGGTGTGCATAATCATCCACTACAATCATCCCATTTTTGAATTTTCCCAGGATTTCAAATCTTCTTTTTACACCTTCAAATGAAGATAGTGCTTCTATAACAGTATCCATCGGTATCCCCAAACCCAGACCAACACCAGCAGATACAAGGGCATTGTATACATTGTGAACACCCGGTATTTTCAAACTTATTTTTCCTGAATATGTTCTGTTTGCAGTAAATTCAAAGGTGTAAAATCCCTTTGTTTCTATTAGATTATATGCCTTAATCTGTGCATTCCGAGTTTTTATCCCGTAGGTAATAAATCTTTTCTTAATATGTGGAATAATGGTTCTAATGTTCCTATCATCTTCACAAATATATACATCGCCGTAGAATGGAATCTTATTTGCAAAATCTATAAATGCACCCTTAATTTCATCAATATCCCTGTAAATATCCAGATGGTCTTCGTCTATATTTGTAATAACCTCTATTGTTGGAAGAAGTTTCAAGAAGGATTTATCACTTTCATCTGCCTCAGCAATCAAATATTTACCTTTACCCAATTTTGCATTGGTACCAAGTCCTTTTATTATACCTCCAACAACAACAGTCGGGTCAAATCCCGCGTTTGTGAGTATCTTTGCAAGCATCGATGTAGTTGTTGTTTTACCATGAGCACCTGCAATGGCAATGGAATATTTCATCCTCATCAATTCCGCAAGCATTTCTGCCCTCGGTATCACAGGAATTTTGTTCTTTTCTGCCTCAATGAGTTCAGGATTATCTCCCTTTACTGCTGATGAATAAACAACCACATCTGTACCTATAACGAGTTCAGGCTTATGCCCTATATGTATACTTATACCCAATTTTTCCAGATATTCAGTCCTCCCTGATATTTTTATGTCCGAACCTGATATTTTAAATCCTATATTGTGTAGCACCTCGGCAATCCCACTCATACCAATACCACCAATGCCCACAAAGTGTATCTTCTTTACCTTGCCAAACATAGTTCTTTTACCCTTTTTGCTATAAATTTTGTCGCGGTATTTATCCTTTTTTCATCCTCTTTACCTATAATTGAACGCAACTGTTTATATAATATTTCTGATGTTAATCCATCCTCTCTTAACACAGTCCTCATTCCTTTCTTCGCAACAGATTCCGCATTTAAGTATTGATGGTCTTTATAGGCATAGGGATAAGGGATAAATACAGCAGGTTTCCCTGTTAGATAAATCTCTCCGACAGATGAAGCACCTGCCCTTGAAATTATCACATCCGCTGCTCTATAGGCAATTCCCATCTCTTCAATGTAATCCTTTACCCGAACGGGGAATTTTTTGGGTATATCAATCCTATGTTTTCCCTTCTGAATAATAAACTGGATATTTTCATTCTCCGGTAATATTTCAATCAAAGACCTGGTTAACTCCAATATCTTTTTAGCACCTCCACTTCCTCCAAATACGAGAACCGTCTTCCTATTAGAATACAGCCCGAAATGTCGTAATGCCTCTTTTCTGGAAATATTGGTTCTAAGATTTCGCACAGGAACACCGGTATATATGGATTTTCCGGTAAAAAATTTTCTGGTGGTGGGAAAACCTACATATATTTCAGATGCAAATATGGAAGTAAACTTTGCAGCAGCGCCCGGAACAGCATTCACCTCTAATAAAAATATAGGTATGGAAAGGAGTTTCGCCGAGATGACAGATGGAATAGAAGCATAGCCACCAGTAGAAATAACACACCTGATACCCAATTTTCTCAATAAATGTAGTGAAATAAATATACTAAACATTAACTGAAAGGGTATGAAAATTTGCCTTTTTACACCTACTTTAACAAATCCTTTAATAGGTAAAAGATACAACTCCCTTTCTTTCAATATGTTTCTCTCCATTCCATACCTACTTCCGATAAATACGGTTTTAATCCCCATTTTGTTTAGTTCATCTGCTATGGTAAGACCCGGCATTATATGCCCACCTGTCCCTCCACCGGTTATTGCTATCATCTTTCTTCCTCCCTATTGAAACAATTATACCTGCTGCTGATAGATTGATTATCAACGATGAGCCCCCTGAGCTTAAAAAGGGAAGCGGCACTCCAGTAGCAGGAAGAAGCCTCATAGACACCATTATATGGACAATTGTATAGGAAAAAATCATCAATCCCAATCCTACTCCTTCCAGATATCCAATATTCGTCCCTGTTTGTTTTGCTACTTTAATGATATTTAAAAAGTAAATAAGAAAAACACATATCAAGCCCGATGTAAAAATAAATCCCAATTCTTCCGCAATGACAGGAAACATAAAATCCGAGTATGGATAAACAAGATTAAATAATTTTTCTTTCCCACCACCTAAACCATTCCCGAATAAACCACCTGAGCCAATAGCGATAATCGCATTTGAAACCTGAGTGGTTGTTCCATCAACAAATCCCGATAACCTCAATAAGATATGATGAGACTTAAAAATAATGATACCTGCTAAAAACAAAAATATTAAAACGACACTTCCAATATGGGTAATCTTTGCCCCCCCTATAAATAGTATTATCACACAGATAAGAAATGTAATCCCTGCAGTAGAGAAATCAGGTTCTACTGCAATCAACAGTGTTAAAAATATTGTTAAGATAGCAGGCGGAAGAAAATATCTCATCTCTTTCATCTGGGCACTGTGTTTTGAGATATATTCAGGAAGAAAGAGAATTATGGAAAACCTTGCGAGGTCAGATGGCTGGAATTTTACCCCTGCTATGGGGATACGAAACCATCTTCTTGCACCGTTAATCTGTATCCCTTTAAGCAAAACAGCAATAAGCAAAATAATAGAGAACACAAGAAAAAACTTACCCAATGCGGCTGTTTGCTGATACCTCATCTGTGAAAATATGTAGAATGCAAAAAAACCTATAATAAGGTGGGG
>WFRC01000111.1 GCA_015486685.1 Caldifarciminota bacterium | reverse complement strand
CAGGAAACTGCCATGCAAGGGTAATACCCAATTTTGCCCTCTCTGTAACGGAAAATTTTGTTATATCCTTACCATCAAATATAATTCTACCCGATGTCGGTTTATAATCTGATATACCCATTATCATTGAAGCAAGGGTTGTTTTTCCTGTCCCGTTTACCCCAACAATAGAGTGAATTTCATCATTTCTAATTTTCAAATTTACGCCTCTTAATATCTTTTTGTCTCCAACCTTATAATTTACATCTTTGATTTCAAGCAAAATTTTATTCATTTTTCAATATCTCCTTTATTATACAGACAAAATAACATCAATTTTTCCCATTGTCAATGATAGGATACCAATTTTTATACATTTTCTCCTCCTGTTTTTATTTTACTCACTTCCTCTATAATCCTGTTTGCTATTCTGTGGACATCTTCCTCGTCATAATCAAGTGTGGGTACCTTTTCAATTTCCTCTTTTGTCATAGCAATCTCATCGGGCAGAGAAGGATACCCTATCCCTCTCCTATCCTTATCATATGATACGAATCCATAGGGGTTGAGCAATTTAAGGCAGTGATAGATATAGGTTTGTGCTTTTCCCAAAATATATTCAAATTTATATACATAGTGAGATTGCTTACCCGTAAAGAATAATATTTTTAGCATATTATTTCCACCATTTTTTTATTATCTGTGCAAGTTTCAAGTATCCAACAAGAAACGGTATCTGAAGAATAGGGGTTATTGCAGGAGGAATTGCCATCAACCCCATCCCTGCAGCCATAGCAATTGCCATAGCCGTTCCCTCATTCTTCCCAACAGATGTAAAAACAACACCCATATGGTCTTCATAACTTAAACCTATTTTTCTATCAAAGAATGTTAAAACCAAAAGTGTAATTATATAGTACAATGCTAAAGGCACCAATGAAATTGCTACCACACTCGGTTTACTGGCGATAAGTTTTGCTTTTTCCATAAATATAAGTAATACTATTGCAAACATACCTATTATTGATATAGAAGGGAATAGAGGCTTTATTTTCTCAAATCCTTCGAACCCCATCCTCTTTAAGAGAAGAATCCTCGTTAGATAACCAAAAAATAGAGGTATAAATACAACTATAATTATTGTTTTAATTAAAAGCCAGGCAGAAATAGAAAGGTGGTATCCGCTCGCAAACAATTTGAGCCACCCTGGAACAGTTATTATTGCAAGGCTGAAACTGAGGGCAACAACAATGGTAGCTAATTCAAGATTACCATCAGATAAACCTGTATATGCAATCGCCATTGATGAACAAGGAACGACAGTGGCAAGAAGGAGTCCGAGTGATAAGGTAGGATTTATATGGAACAATAAATTTAATCCATATATAAGTAATGGAGCAAAAACAAGACCCACTATTAGGGCTATTAAAATCTGTTTCCAGGATTTAGCAGCCTTTCCCATAGCCTCAATCTGAAGATTAATCATCATTGGATAAATCATACTAATAACTACAACCATATTCAGAATTTTGAACATATGAAAATGCACCTTTACATTAATATGGAGACCCACTAAAAATCCAATAACCATAGCAACAACAACATATGGGATTAAAAATTTATTCAGATGATTTTTCAGCTTCAATAGGTTCATCTTATACCTCCTCCGCCTTTATAAGCAAAACAGCTTTTTTGGTCTTTCTAAGAACACGCATTGTAACTGAGCCAAAAACTTCGTGCGAAAATGTAAGTTTACCATGTGAAGGAAGTAAAATAATAGAAACATCCTGTTCCTCCGCAGTCTTTACGATTTCCTCGTATGGAACGCCTATTTTTACAAGTGTTTTAAATTTATCCGCCCGAATATTTTTTTGAAGTTTTCTTTTCTCTCTTTCCAGGTCTTCTTTTGCCTTCTCTGTAAACTTGTTCTCCACATCCAATAGTTCCTTTTGCACAAACTTATAGACGAGCGAATAACCACCCATGAATTCATCGATAACATATCTATCAATTACATGCAAAAGAATAAATTCCTTTATTTTAAGATTGTTTTCCTTTGCAAATCTCTTTATAGCATTTTCTGCCCCTTTGCTAAAATCTGTGGGGAAGAGAACCTTTTTAAACATCATTACCTCCTTCTTTAGATACCTCTACCTGTATTTTTCCTTTAATATTTACTGCTCTCTTAAGGGTGTTATAAACCGTGCCATATTTTTCCAATAATTCTAACAGGCGCGTTGTATTAACAATCTTATTCGTAAGCAAAGAAAGGTTATACTCAATATCTATTATCTGTGTAGGATTATCCTTTCTGATGCCTGTGATATCTACATTTGCACAAAATATACGGGTATGCATCTTTTCTTCAACAATCTTTGTAATATTTTTCAATAGACATCCCCCAAAGGAAGAAAGTAAAACTTCTGCTGGATTTAACTCGCCACAGTCAGCAACAGATGTATCAAGCACGATTTCACCATTTTTTTCAGGTGTATATGCTACACTGGTCTTGTCATCTTCTCTTTCTACATATATCCTGTATTTCTCCATTATTATCCTGCTTTTATTTTACTCACTTCCTCTATAATCCTGTTTGCTATTCTGTGGGCATCTTCCTCCCTTTTTCCTTTTACATTTCACGCTTTACGCCTCACGGTCTTTATTATTTTGCACTTTTCAGTCTGCATTTTCCTATTACCTTCTTTTAAGTTTTAAAATTATATTTTAATATCAAGGATAGATGGTGTGATTTTAGTGTTATCTCCTTTTTTCCTGTTTGTTTATTCTCTCCATAAGTTGTTTCATAAAGATAATACGGCAGGAGTACGAGCCCTTTTCTTAGTGTAATAGAGAAACCTGCCATAATCCTGTTACCATCTATTCCTTTTTCTGTAAAGCCAGGACCTGTTTTTGCCGGAAGTCCATTGTTCCCAATAAGGCCATATAAAAATTCATCACCAATAGTTAATGCAACCCTTTTTGAAATTCGGTAACTATACCGACCTCTTAATTTTATAAGCAAAGAATAACCACTTTCAGGTTCGCCAACATTAGGAATGTATTTGTAAATTGTAGAATAAAATGTGTTATGGAAGAAAATACGCCATTGAAATATTGAATTTCCCATTTTATAAAAAAATGATGGGAAGATATCTATATTATGGTTGAAAGAAAAATCAGAGGATGCAGGGATATCAGGAAATCCCATCCAATGGTAAACCACAGGGAGAATAACCCCAATTTTTCCTATATGCATCTTATAATAAGGTCCCAGAAAAAATTCATATACGAGCATTTTTTTTGGCTTCAAACTCTCTCCATTCAAGTATCTCATATATTCATATTTAAACCCTGAAATAGTTATAATACCTGTTTTTTTCGAGATTAATGATGTTATAATATTATAATTCCATATCCTCCCCGTTATTGGTGCTCCATAGATATCTCCATCAACAAACATACCAACAAAAATAACAAAAACGAGCGCCCTTGCTATTTTTTTCATTTATACCTCCTTTAGCTTTTTTACATAACAAAAATCTCTTATCAGATAACAAACCAATTTTTCCTTCCCTTTTTTAAGTTATAATAACCATCATAGTGCATATTGAGAATTTTCATCTTTCCTCTTTATGAGGACAAAGTTTTCTCTTATTTCTGCAAAACTTAAAAACAAATTTTCCCGAAAGGCATTTTTTCAATCTTTTTATATCCTCTTCATTGGTGGGTAAAAGATTTAACAGTGAGGTTATTAATCCTTTTTTTTCAGGATTTATAGAATAATACACCCATTTGTCCTTTCTCTCCCCAATAACAATTTCCTGTGCCTTAAGCAGAGCAAGGTGATTTGAAAGGTTGGTATTGGGCACCTTTAATATGCCTGAAAGTTCACAGAGACAGAGGCACTTAATATTTAAAAGTTTAAGAACGCGTACCCTTGTCTCATCCGAAAGGAGCTTAAAAATCTTCTGTTTATCAATCGTTTCATTATATGATGAATTCATCATACGATGAATATAAAAACGAAAAAAGGTTTGTCAAGGGGCAAAAACGATTTTTTTTATTTTTTATTTTCTTCTCCCTGAACAGAAGGGCAGGTAGGTATTTTAGGTCTTTCTTTCAGATATTTTTTTAATCTTTTTCTATCTTTTTCTATTTGCTCAGAATTTGAAAGCCAGAGGGACATTAGCCGTTTAAATTCTTTCATCCCAGGAATATTTTGATGCTCATTCCATCTGTATGAAATCATCTTCCCCTGTCTTTCTTCTATCACAAGTCCTGCATCTTTCAATATCCTTAATTGATGTGAAATTCTTGACTGAGATGTATCTAATATCCATTGAATTTCACAAACATATAGTTTTTGTTCTAACAATAGCCCAATAATCCTCAGTCGTGTTTCATCCCCCAAAAGTTTCATTATCTGCGCAATTTTTCTCATCCTTTACTCCTATTTATGTTTGCATCAACATAATATATATAAATTTTTATTTTTTCAACCTAAAAATAATAAGGGGCTTCTTCCGAGGCCCCTTTAAGTGTGTTTAGAAACCTAATTGCCACTGAACCAGCATCTGGGCGTTTTTTACTTTCATTCTGCTATGTAGATGGTCTTCTCCTATATTCAAAATAAAAATCCTTGATTTTTTTAATATTGCATTGGTGTCGGTGTTTGACAAGTTGACAACTCTAATAAATTATTTTTATCATTTATGTATCTGAAATTATGGTATATACTACATTAGCAAATAT
>WFRC01000110.1 GCA_015486685.1 Caldifarciminota bacterium | reverse complement strand
TCACCACTAATACTCCGTACCATAAAGGGTTAAAGCCCAATTTTAAAACAGTTGGCAATAAGATAGGAGTAGTAACTATAATTAATGAAGCTCCATCAATAAAGCAGCCCAAAATTAGAAGGAGGAACATTGAGATGAATATAACCATTAGTCCAGGCATATGCAAACTAGTGGCCCACATAGACACCTTATCCGGAACTCTAATTATGTTTAAGAATTGACTGAAAGCAAAAGCGCCAGCAAGAATTATTAAAATAGCTCCACTTATTTGAGTAGATTTCCAAAGAGCTTTTTTGAAGGCCTTCCATTTCAGCCTCTTGCTAAGTATTCCTATTAAAAGAGCTCCTATAACTCCCATTGCAGCGGACTCGGTGGGGGTAGAAACTCCCACATAAATTGTTCCTAACACCAGGAATATAAGTAGCAATACTGACCATATTTTTTCCAAGGAGTTAATTTTTTCCTTCCAACTTACATATCCAGGTTCCCTAGGAGCTAAATTAGGTTTTCTCCAAACCTTAATAAAAATGTAAATTGCCATCATAGTAGCTAATACTAAACCCGGGATAATGCCACCGGTAAAGAGTTTAGCTACAGAAACACCTGACAATGATCCATAGAGAATAAAAGAAATACTAGGAGGAATTAATACAGCAAGTGCGCCGGAAGCAGCTATAGCTCCTGCAGCTAAAGGCTTGTCATATCCACGATCAAGCATTTCCGGTATAGACATACTCCCGATTGCAGCTACTCCTGCTATACTTACTCCGCACATAGCTCCAAATAAAGCAGAAGAGTAAATCGAAGCAATAGCTAATCCACCAGGAACCTTTCTTAGCCATTTACTGAACGCATCAAAAATATCATGACCTATTCCTGTAGCGTAAATTAATTCGCCCATTAGAACAAAAAGTGGAATGGCTACTAAGATAAAGCTATTTAATTGCGCGTAAATAGCAGTGGGTAGTTGAGAAAGTCCTCTTATTCCCATTACTAGATAAAAGCCGATAACACCAGATACTCCCAATGATACAAAAATAGGAACACCCAACGCTAGTAAAGAAAATAAAATAACAATTACAATAATAAGGGCTAAACCGCTGCTCATTGTTTTTTCTCTTTTCTCAAATACTGAGTATCGTCCACAATTCTAACTAATAATTGTAAGGAGAGAAGTATTGCCCCCAAAGGAAGCAGTGAGTAAACGATAAATGAGGGTATTTTTAAGAGTGATGGTGGATACATGTGTTGTATATATGCCATATGAACTATTTTACTGCCCTGCCAGATTAAAATAAAACAAAAGAATAAGTCGAAAAAAGAGGCAAATATTTCTGTGAAGTAACGCTTTTTCGGAGAGAGGAGTTCAGTAAATAAGGTAAATTTAATATGGGCCTTTTGTTTTGCGATTTCAGGCATTGAAAAAAAGGTAATTGCAATAAGCATGTAAGCGCTCATCTCGGTAGTCCAAGACAATGGCGTTCTAAATATATATCTCATAAGAACATTGTAAAAAATCATTACTGCCATTAAAAGTATAATAACGCCACTTAACATGAAAGAGACTTCCGATACTTTATTAACTATTACACGAAAAATATGCATGTCTCCCTCCTTCCTTCGATTTAAACGATCGTTTTCTTCCCTTTATACTTTTCTTCCAATACCTTTTTTGGAAGATATTTATCCTCCAAGGCACGGTATTTATCTATTTCAACAATTTTTGCAAAATCAGGGAATTTTATCAATTTATCTAAAATTTCTTTTGCAGACCCAGTTTTTTTTAGGACAAGAAGGTTATCATACATTCCTTTTGCTGCAGAATACAGAGTTGTTAGAGGGAATATCACTATCTTAAAACCCATCTTTTCTGCATCATGTACTGATAGAAGCGGTGTACGTCCTCCCTCGATTAAGTTGAGCATCAAGGGTACTTTTACTTCTTTGACAGCCTTCTTTATTTGTTCCATATTCTCATAAGCCTCTATAAAAATATAGTCAGCACCAGCCTTACTATATGCTTCAGCTCTACCTATAGCATCATCTATTCCATTTACTGCTATAGCATCTGTCCTTGCTCCAATTACAAAATCAGGATCTTCCTCATTTCTAGCATCTACAGCCGCAGATATTTTATCTACCATTTCTCCCTTATCTATAACCTGTTTTCCAAACATGTGTCCACATCTTTTAGGCCATGCTTGATCTTCCATAAATAATCCTGCTGCTCCTGCCCATATATATTCTTTTACAGTCCGGTAAGCATTTAACTCATTTCCATAACCGGTATCAGAATCTGCTATCACTGGGATATCTACTGCCCTAGCTATTGATGCAACCTGATCCCTCATCTCTTTAAAACACACTAATCCTACGTCTGGCTTAGCAAGTAACGATGCAGCAGTCCCATATCCTGAGTGTATAGCTGCTTTAAACCCTGACATCTCTACAAGTCTAGCTGATAGTGCATCATAAACTCCTGGCATAACTATAACTCCAGGTTCTTCAAACATTTTTCTAAAAACTTTTGTCTTTGAAATCATAACTCACCTTCCTTTCTTTTAAGTTTTCACTGCAGATAAGACTTTACCTGTGCTGATCCTATTTTTTCGCTCTCACTCATTCATATCACACCACTTCCTTTTATTAACTCTCTAAAATACTTTTTAAAAGCTTTTTTTCTTCATTTTTAAACTTACAACACAACACGTTGAATTTAATATTGCTATGTTTTTTATCATATTTTCCTTGAAGGAAAGATATTTCATGTTCCCATGGATGATAGTGTTCCAGTATTGCCGCACTTCTCACTGTAGTACCTGTTTCTGGATCCATTTTTACTTTATCCATTACAGATACTTGCTTCACAAGAACAGCAATCTTCAAGATTTACCTCCTCTCTCTTCTCTCTTTCACTAGTAATACCAAACCTCTGGTATGCTATAATGATAATACAAAAATTTTATTTGTCAATACATCGAATCCCCCCAATTAGAATCTACACAAAAATTTTAGACTGGAGTAGGTAGAATAAAATGAGACAAAGTCTTAGATCTATGCAGAAGAATAAAGTTTATAAGTCTATCCTTTAAAGAGAGAATAGTTATTATAAGAGAGGCTTTAGAGAGGTTCGGGAGGGTAAAGAATAAATAATACTTGATGAATTTATTAAACTTACATACTATAACGGATGTTATGCTTCACTTCATGCTTAAGAAGAACTATGAGAAGAAAGGATAAAGCAAAGACTCAAAGAACAATACGATAAACTAAATCACACAGGGCTCAAGAGAAAGATTGACAAACTTCAGAAAAAACTGTACAATCTCTATGTTAAAAAGGAAGGAAAAATCTAAATATTTATCATTAAGTATTCCAAATAATAGCTCTATTAAACAGAGTACCTTGCCTCTATTTGTGAAACTTTTTTAATGAGTCAGCCAAATGATATTTCACATAGGAAATTAAATGAGGCAACACATACTAAAAATCTATAAAAACCTCATGGGTGGTATTTATATTTTGGCTCTTATTTTTTTCTTGGAGTACATCTCTCGATAAATTCCTCGAAATGATGAAACATAAGTTGACTTGCTTCGTTGCATTGCCCTTTTCTAATAGCATTATATATATCGGCATGTTGGTTGTAAATAATTTCAGCATATGTGGGATCATTAGAAATAGCAAATTTTCTACGTGTTATATTTTCCTGCATTATTTTACTTATAGAAGCAGATATTTTCACCAATATAACGTTATGCGTAGCTCTCGCAATAGCGTAATGGAATGGTATATTAAGCCTTTCCTGCTCTTCTTCATCATTTGCTCTAAGTGCTTTATATAAATTATTCAATATTTCTCCTATGCGTTTCAAATCAGTTTTTGTTGCACGTTCAGCGGCGAAACAAGCGTTTTTAACTTCAATTACTTTGCGTGCTTCCATTAAATCTAAAGAAATAAGTTGAGATAAACCTACTGCCTCTGAAAAAGTTTCACTTAATACACTTGTATCATCTGCAATAATTCTCGTACCTTCTCCCGGAATAGTAGTAACTATATTTTCACTCTGCAAGTATCTGAGAGCTTCCCTTACGGAAGTCCTGCTTACACCAAGTTTAGTAGCAAGACCTCTTTCTCCTGGGAGAAAATCACCCACTTTAAGATAGCCACTTCTTATCAAAGACTCTATTTCATTCGCAATTTTTTTAAAGGTTCTAACTTCAATTTTTTTTCCCATATGCACGTCACAATTAGAAGTTTACAAAATTTAATTATTTTGTCAATGCATTGTATGGAGGTTTCTGAAAAACCCTTATTTTGACACACTGAAATAAATTCAGGGTGACAAAACATTTGATTTTATCAGATGCTGAAACAAATTCAGCATGACATTTTAGGTTATTTTACTACTTTTTCAGAGATCTCGTATAAGTTACATACATTGTACGAGACTTCGGGTAACATTTTAATTCTTTTTCTCTTGGGTGGGGAACTTTCTTTCTTTTGCCAGCCGTATTTTGCAGTTTGCAAGGGGAATGATTTTTATGAGTGAGCTGTCTGTGCTGTTTGGCTGGCTGGTAACTCATAGGGTGGGATTATCTCCTGCCGTTGGGGTGTGCGCTGTCCGTTATCAGAAAACCTCCGAACAAAAAAAGGGAGGGCTTTGCCTCCCTTTTGTCTTTACCTCCAGCCGTAGGGCAAACCGTGGAATCCTTTTTCAAGCAGAGGATTATCAGGATCTACTTCTTCCAGCCTGTTCTTCCAGTAGTACCATTCTTGAAAGTCCTTTCCCTGGTGCTGTTTTACTTTTTCAGAAAGCAGTTCTATGAAAACTCTTTTTGCTTCTTCGTTGAGTTCTTCTTTCTTAACTCCTCTCATTGTGTTTCCTCCATATCTTGTATTCCCTGATGTCTCTGAGCTTTGCAGGTTCAAAGTATAAATCTCTTTCAATGTGCAGCCCGAGAGGCCCTTTAACTTCTTCAAGCTCGTCTATTGAGAAGTAACCGAATTC
>WFRC01000109.1 GCA_015486685.1 Caldifarciminota bacterium | reverse complement strand
GGTGAAGAAACAGATAAAGTTGTGGGGTTGGAATTGGGGGCAGATGATTACATTACAAAACCATTTTCACCGAAGGAACTTGTAGCAAGGGTAAAGGCGGTTTTGAGAAGAAATAAACAAACTCAGGAGACAAAAAGGATTCAAATAGGTGATAAACTGGTTATTGATCCTGAGAAATATCAGGTTTATGTAGATGGTAAAAATATAGAATTAACCTCTACGGAATTTAGATTGCTGTATCTTTTATCTTCAAAAAAGGGATGGGTATTTACAAGAGAACAAATATTGGATTATCTCTGGGGAAACGAAAAGATTGTTTTAGACAGAACCGTGGATGTCCATATCAAACACCTGAGAGAAAAGTTGGGCGCAGCGGGAAAACTTATCAAAAACATACGGGGTATAGGATATAAATTAGAGGAATAATGAAAAGGTCTATATTTTCTGACATATTCAGCGGATATTTTTTAATAATTTTATTACTCTCTTCGTTGGTGCTTTTCTTCTCATTTAAGACCATTCGCAATTATTATATTGAAACACTAACTACCAACCTGAAAAATCTTGGAATTGCAGTAGAGAAAGATGTCAAACCCCTTATAGATAAGGCTGAATTTGGACAGATGGACGCACTTGTAAAGAGATTGGGCAAAAAAATACACACGAGAATTACAATTATAAGACCTGACGGGCTGGTTCTTGCCGATTCTGAAAAGGACCCTAAAACAATGGAAAACCATAAAGGAAGGCCGGAAGTAAAAATGGCATTAAGAGGTAAAACAGGAAAATCCCTGCGTTTCAGTGTAACAGTAAAACAAGAGATGTTGTATGTCGCTTTGCCAATAGAAAAAGATGGAAAAATTACAGGTATCATCAGGACAAGTTTATTCTTGAAAGATATAAATAATCTGCTTGCAACCTTGAAAACAAAGATTTTACAAATTGTCTTGCTCGTTGTAATATTCTCACTCCTGATAGCCTTTCTATTTTCCAGAGGGCTATCGCAACCCATACGAAAATTAGCGACTGCGGCACGGGAGGTTGCTTCGGAAAATTTTGATGTCAGGGTATCTTTAAGAACAAACAATGAATTACGGGAATTGGCAAATAGTTTTAATTATATGGCAGAGAAGATAAAGGCGTTATTTACAGATATATCATTAAAAAAAGAGGAACTTAACAATATTATATCCTCACTTCAAGAAGGATTTTTGGTACTGGATAAAAAAGGAGAGATTATTCTGTGTAATGATAGTTTTAAGAAGATAGCAGAGAATGACACACCCGAAGGAAAACTCTGGTGGGAGGTTGTAAGGTCAGCTCCGTTGGATGAATTGATTAAAAGGGGACTGGAGGAGAAGAAAAATTTAATAGAGGAAATTGCACTGGGCGAAAAAATATTTCTCACCAGCATAACCTTTATTCCCTCTATGAATGAAATCTCTCTAATTTTCCATAACATAACAGAGGTTAAAAGATTAGAAAAGATAAAAAAGGATTTTGTGGTCAATGTGTCCCACGAATTAAGAACCCCTCTGACAGCCATTAAAGGTTTTGTGGAGACACTGGATGAGGAGATAGATACAAAGCACAAACACTATCTGGATATCCTTAAAAAACATACAGATAGACTTATAAATATTGTGCAGGATTTACTTTTATTGTCAAAGATTGAAGAGAAAAATGTTGAATTAAATATTGAGCAGGTGAATTTGAAATCTTTAATAGGTGATATTCTGGTATTATTTGAAAATAAAATAAAAGAAAAGGGTCTGGAGCTTAATCTGGCATTAGATGATGTGCCTCCTATAAAGGGGGATGCATTTAAGTTGGAGCAGATGCTTATAAACCTGATAGATAATGCGGTAAAATATACAGATAAAGGTGAAATTGAAATATCATTAGAAAAGGAAGACAAATATGTAGTAATTGGTATAAAGGATACAGGTATCGGGATTCCTGATAAAGATATTGACAGGATATTTGAAAGATTTTATGTGGTGGATAAATCCCGTTCAAGGAAACTTGGAGGCACAGGTCTGGGGCTTTCCATTGTCAAACATATTGTGCTTTTACACAACGGCAAGATAGATGTAGAAAGCACTCCGGGTAAAAGCACAAAGTTCACAATAAGATTACCATCTTAAATTTTTGATTCTTCAATCTCCCTTCCTTGATGGGAGGGATTAAGAGAGGGTGTCTTCTTTCATTCTAAACCTTTTCCCCCTGTCATTCTGAGCCGAAGGCGAAGTATTTTTATTAGTGTCGGTGATTGACAACTTGGCAAGTTTATTATTGATAATCAAGAGATTATAGAATAAACTCCATAAATTAAAAGATTTGGCAGATTATAAAGATTGCCCTAAAATATTTTCTAATATAGAATATATCACAATTTCAGATACATAAATGGTAAAAAATGCTTTATTGAAGTTGTCAAATTGTCAATTACCGACACCAATGGAACAGACGCCAATGGAACACCGATGGAGTTAAGAATAACACGATTTTTTTAAAGTCAAGTTTAAAAATTCTCGGATTTAGATCAAAGATAAAAGGTTTTGAAGAGATAATGACAACTAAGCGAATAACAAAAAGCAAAAGAAAGCAAAATTTCCGGCGTGGGAATTGCTAATCAATGGAGATTTAGAAAAGAAGATAGTGATAAGTAGGGCAAGGAATAAGGGCTGGGAACTTTTTGGTATTTATGAAGATGCGGGCTTATTGATTCTTATAATTTTAGTATAACGTTTGGCGGATAAAAGAAGTTGCCGAAGGCAATTTGGCGGAATCTTTAATTTCCCTTTTATCCTTATTTAAGGCAATTAAAGATAATGTTTACAGCATAACAAAATATTACAGTGTTATATAAAATATTTTTCAATACATTAAGAATCAAATAGTTCATAATTCAATCTCAAATCTCCAGAATTTTTCTCCTTCCTCACTATATTCAATATAAGATTGAAACCCAACACTTTCAAATAAGTGTTTAGAACGTTTATTATATCCAAAAACCTTTTTTACTTTAAGTTTCTTCCATCCTAATTCTTTAGCGCGTTTGATTATGAGACACAAAACTCTCTTTCCTATTCCTTTTGAGCGGTAATTCTTCACCCCAATTACAATAGGTAAATCGTCCTTTGACAGTGTTACATCACCTATTGGTAACCATTCACCATTTGTGAAAATCTCGATAATATATAATTCACCTTCTGATGAAAGTGTTTTATACATCTTCTCAACTATCTTATAATTGTATGGTGAAACATCTTTACCTTCTGAATAGTAAAGAACTTCTGGATCTTGATACCAAGGAACAGCTATAGAAATATCTGCTGGTAGTTTAACAGGACGGAGTCGTAAATCACCATCATTTATTGTATGTTGTTCCATAAATTAACCTCTTAATCCATTACATCTAAAGGAGTGGTGAAGTAATCCGAATTTGAGGGAATCTTTTCTGCCTGTCGGCAGACAGGGATTTCCCTTTTATCTGCTATTGTATGACCTGAAAGGTGAGATCGCGAAGAAACCGCAGAGTTCCGAGACCCATCTAAAAGTTTTTTTTGGCTTTGCATACCAGCATTTTCTCCTTTAATGTTCTTCCTCTATTGCTTTTACACCATATAGCTTACAAGTATTTTAGACGGCAATTGGGGACGGTGCTAATTTATTTTAGTCAATAGCTAAAATGTAGTTTTTTTATCCTCCTTCATATTTTCATAATACAAAATTTTATATTTTTGTCAAGGGAAAAATCTCGTTTGTTTCGTTCATTTCGTTTACCTCGTTAATTATTTACAATGAATATACAGCGAAGCGTAATAACGCAAAATATCCAGAAATATACGCCGAAGGCAAATAACTATAATTTTTTCTACCGGCTACCTGTCAACGGCTATGGGCCGCCTTTATCATTTCTTTCCCGGATTTGAATAAAATTTCAAAAAAAAGACTTGACAATAAGATTTTTTTAAGTAAATTACGGGTGGACTCTTAAAATTCTTTAAGAAAAATGGAGGTTATATATGATAATTCTTAGAAATTTAACAAATAAGGTAATTAAATCTATAAACGATGATGAGATAGTGGTTATATTGGGAACACGACAGGTTGGTAAAACATCTTTAATGAAGGATGTTCAGTTAAAGGTAAAAGGCAAAGCGCTTTTCCTTGATATGGAAGACATTGAAATGATAGAGATGGCAGATAAAACTTCTGAATTTATTCAGTATCTGGAAACAGAAAGGGGGAAAAGAAATAAATTATATGTATTTATTGATGAGGTTCAACACCTTTCAAATCCTTCTAATTTGTTGAAGATTATTTACGACCACCATCCATTTATAAAATTGGTTGTCAGTGGTTCTTCCTCGTTTGATATAAGAAAGAAATTTAAGGATTCTCTTGCGGGCAGAAAAAAAGTCTTCACTTTATTTCCTCTTTCTTTTAATGAATTTCTTCGTTTTAAGAGAGAAAAAAAACTTGAAGATATGTATAATAACCTCTCAATAGAAGATGTTTGTAAAAAAGGAGGTATACCCTCTGTGTATAATAGAAAATTCATTTCCTTGTTTGAGGAATTTGTGCAGTATGGAGGGTATCCAAAGCCTGCGTTAACAGAGGATAGAGAAGAGAAAATTCAACAATTAAAAGAGATTTATACCTCATATATAGAGAAGGATATAAAGGATTTTCTAAAGATAGAGAATGTGCCAAAATTTAATAAACTCCTCCGTTTCCTTGCTGTCCAATCAGGTGGAATCGTATCCTTTGGGGATATTTCAGGAGAGGTTTCCATTGCCCGTGAAACACTTGAAAAGTATATCTTCCTGCTAAAAAATACTTTTGTAATAAATGTGCTGAGCCCCTTTTATACAAATAAGCAAAAAGAGATAACCAAATCTCCGAAAATATATTTTCAGGATGCAGGTATGCGGAATTTTGCAATTAAGGATTTCAGAAAACTGGAAATGAGGCAAGATAAAGGAAGATTGATAGAACTGGTAGTATTGTCCGAAATCACAAAATTCCTTTCTCTACTTCAAGAAGTATTCTACTGGAGAACACAGAGTAAACAGGAAGTAGATTTTGTTCTGAAATATGAAGATAAAATATTCCCCATTGAAGTTAAATACCAGAAATTTGATGCTCCTCGTATTACAACAGGGGTAAGAAGCTTTATGAAAAAATACAATCCACCAAAAGTATATATTGCTACTCGTGAGTATTGGGGAAAAACAAAATATAATGACACTTCTATGTATTTTTTCCCTGTATATGCTGTATCCCGATTGTTAGTAAATCTGTAAGTTTGATGATGAATTTTCCCATACACCGCTTTTGCGAAAAAGTGAAAAACATAAGATGCTGAAATAAATTCAGCATGACAGAAGACACTCTCCCTTAATCCCTCCCGTTAAGGGAGGGAGAAAAAGAGGAAGATGCCTATTGAATGAGATTGCTTCGTTGCTACGCTCCTCGCAATGACAAGGGAATGAGATTCTTTGCCTTCAGCTCAGAATGACCTCCGCAGGCTAAAGCCTTCGCCTACCGATTCCCGTTTTTTGGCTTATTATTTTAGGAATTTATAATATTAATCCTGTTCATCCTGTCAAAAAGATTTTTCAGCGGCGTCTATAAGAAAGATTCAGTAATTATCATTATTCAGGGAAAAACAAGGACCAACCCCATTAAAAAGCTCAATCATACTTACGAAATAGCACGATTTTTTTAAAGTCAAGTTTAAAAATTCTCGGGTTTATTCTTTGTCTGAGATACGCGATAAACCCAAGAGAAACTATGAGAGCACAGAAATTAGCAAGCACAGATTTTCACAAGATTTTTGTCTTTTTCTGTTAGTCTTTGAATGCATCTCTCAAGAGATGGCTCTGGTTTTCAAATGCTTTACGGGGATTTTCAGGGAGAGACATAAGAGAAATTTCCTGCGATAACAATCTCGCTATATGCATTACAAAGGTAACTTTTTTCTTTGATTCTCTCTGGTAAAGTGGATGGTCCTGATTTATATATATCACATTACCTTCTGTAAAGACCTCTGGACCATCGCTGCCAAAATGGTCTATGCAACAGTTTACCCCCTTACCTTTTACCTTTATCTTTTGAATAATTGCACGGGGGTTTATCCTTCTTACTTTGGGCTTTTGGATAGGATGTTTTAACCCGGGAGGATTTTCTGAATCTTCCTCTCCTTCGCTGGAAATTTCTCTTTCCTCATCGTAATCAGATTTATTTTCCTCCAATCTCTCTTCTTTTATTTCACCTACTTCTCCTATGCCTCCCTTTATTCCTTCTGCTACGATATTAGGAGGAGCGAATTCAGGATTACCGCCCAGAGCCCTTTCAATTCTTTCAAGCGCTTCTTTTAATGCCCTTTTTGTGATGCGCCTTGCTCTTTCTCCCTTTACTCTCATAAGAGCCTTTTCTACCTGCTTCATAATACTATCCATTATTTTAGTAAATGTCTGGTACTCTGGCGAATCTATTATAAAACCAGACCTATCGCTTGCAATAGGAAGAAAATTTGCATTAACTTCGCCTTTAACCCTTGCCGAGTCTTTCCCCCATGTCTCCATTCCAAATAATTCTTTAGTAATCATCACCTGTTTTACCTTTACCTCTATTCCCATATCATTGGGATTTGCCTGAGACATAGGGAGAATTACAATCTCTCCATGGACTATTCCATAGGGTGTCCCTTCAAAAACAGGTATTCTGTATCCAGAAAATCGTTTAGGTAATAGTTTATATCCGTTAACATAAACATTGAAGTTTGATACACCAAGGGGTATCCTTTCCCTTATCCATTCAGCAACTTCATCTGGATTAAACACCTTTGTAAGTTTTGTAATCGTTACGGTTGTCCCATCGCCCCTTTCAGGTTTAGGTTTCATCATCTCAAGAGGGAGGTCCCACCGTTTTTTCCTCTCCCATTTCTTTTTATCAAAAACTACCTTTGCGGCAAAATCTCCTTTCTGGGTATATACCTCAAATCTTCCTCCTGCTGTAAGTGCAGCAAATTTCCCTATTCCAAATTCTCCTATTCTTTCTCTTCTGAATTTTGGCGATTTGGGTTCTATTTTTTTCAAGGGGGAACCAATATTAAAATACTGAATTAATCCTTCCCTATCCATACCTGTTCCATTATCTTCTATCACAATTCTATCTTTCGTAATGGTTACTTTTACCTTTGTAGCATCGGCATCGTAGGCATTATTTATAAGTTCTCTTACAAGCTCTACACTTTGAGAATAAAGTTTTTCGCCTATGGTAATTATATGGCTCTTATCCACTTTTACGGGTAAAATTTCTCTTTTCATATGTATAAATATTATATTAATATTTCTGAATGTCAAGAGATTTTTAAGAGGTTGCTGAAAAAGTCTTTTTTTGATTGAGATCTTAGGGTCAGTCTTGTGAATTGTGAATTTTTGGGGTTTGCCTTTGAGTATCAAGGGAATAAAGAGGAAGGTTGAAAGTTTATGGCCAATCCCGATGAATAATTGTTTTCTCCTCCATATTCCATTATACGCCATTATACAAAAATTTTTATTTATTGTGAAAATTTTCGTTCATTCCGTTTATATTACTTTATACTTATTTTTGCTGGAACGAAGTATTTATCAGTCCCCAAATAGGGGTCAGGCATTGACAATTGACAATTCAGTTTTAATACATTGATATTCAAAGGAAAGTATGGAACTCCATGGTTGAATAACTGGCACATATTTGTTCATCCGAGGATTGATGTTGCGAGTTGAAAATGTGGCTAATGAAGATGTGAACGACCAAAGAGAGCGAATAATCTCGTAATAAATTGTCAATTGTCAATGCCTGACCCCTTTGAATTTTTAACCAAAAATTAACACAATCTTAATACCCACTTAATATTAAACCTTATCTTTAAGCATATGAAACAAAATTTAATTGATGAATATGTTCCTCTGGTAAAAAGCATTGCCAGTAAATATAAGGATTTTGGGGTTCCTTTTGAGGACCTGGTTCAGGAAGGGATGCTGGGTATTTTGGAAGCCAGAAAAAGATTTGACCCTAAAAGGGATACAAAATTCTCTACCTATGCCACATACTGGATAAGGAAAAAGATACTCACAACATTAAAAATAGAAATGAAGCAGTCATTAAATGCTTTATATCTGGATGGAAACATAAAGGTTATGCAGGAAGCAAATACTGAGCCAAAGGATTATCATAAGATTAGTTTGCCCGAAAATTTTCCCGCATTGGAAAAGAAAATTTTAACACTATATTTTCAAGAAGGGAAAACCATCAAGGAAATTTCAAAAATATTGAATATTCCCTGTGAAAGGATAAGACAATTGATGAAGAAGGCACTAAGAAGGTTAAAAATTAACCGAAATTTAACAAAACCTTTATAAAAAATTAATAGTCTGGGTGTATAAGTAGGTGAAACCTTAAAAAGGAGGTATTATGAAAAGATGGATGCTGGTAAGCCTGTTGAGTACCGTTCTGGGAGCCGCTTCTTTACAGGCAAATGGTAAGTTCTCCGGGGATATGATTGGCGAATACTATTATGTTGCTCAGAACCACAATGACAGCCTTGTTGGGAACAATGGGTTCTGGTTCAGGAGAATTTACTTTACCTACAAGAATCACCTGGATGACAAGATTGATGTGAAATTCAGGCTTGAAATGGCAAGTCCCGGTGATTTTACCACAAAAAGTAAATTGACCCCTGCCGTGAAGGATGCTTTTATTGCATTTAAGGAAGATTTTGGCAAGATTACATTTGGCATTCAGTCCCCCCCGACATTTGCAAAGGTAGAAGCCCTGTGGGGGTATCGTTCATTAGAAAAGACACCGCTTGATTTACAGGGATGGTCATCGTCCAGAGACTTTGGCATCAGTTTTGCAGGGAAACAGTCTATTGTATCATACACACTGATGTTGGGAAATTCTTCAAGTAATAAATCGGAAACAAACAAAGGAAAAAGATTGTATGCATCACTTGGTATTACACCCATAGAGGGATTTTATATTGAGGTTTACGGAGACTATAATGGTATTGATGCTTCCAGTAAAGATTATATCGGACAGACATTTATATCCTATAAAAGCTCTCCATTCAGGTTAGGCATACTTTATTCAAGAAAAGGAACCATAGGCAATACCAATGCAAACAATATTATTTCAGGATATGGCGTTTTTAGTGCGAAAAAAGGGCTGAATGTAATTGTAAGATATGACAAAATGCTTGATGACGGCGGAAAAGGTGAAGGTATATCCTATATTCCATTTGCAAACAATTCACCATCCAATTTCGTTCTCGCCGGGGTTTCATATTCTATAAACAAAAGGGTTAAGGTTATGCCGAATATTGAATATGTGTTCTATGATACCACTGGAATTTCGCCTGATTTGTATCCGAGGTTAACACTTTATTATAAGATTTAGAGAGTGAAAGTTATGAAAGAAAGTATATGGGTGCTTGGTGCTTCGTGCTTAGTTGAGAAGTTAAAAAAAGGTAATGGGTAAGAGGCAAGAGGTGATGGGTGAATGGGTAGATGAGTTGAAAAAGTAGTAGCGAGGGATGAGTAGCAAGCATATAGGGAAAAGAGAAAACAGATGAGATTGCTTCGCCTTGATAAATCAAGGCTCGCAATGACACAGACAAGTGGGAAGTGGAAATTAAAAAGTAGGAAGTGAAAAAAGGATTAACAAACGTGTTCGTGGTGGTGATTCGTGATGAACGAAAGAGAAAAGACCGTAAAGCGTGAGAAGATAAAAGAAATTGGATGTTAGATGTTGGATAAAATAAGCGTTGTTATTACGACTAACGAATAACGATTTACGCTTAACGAGATACTTCCGCATTCCGCATTATTTTTGG
>WFRC01000108.1 GCA_015486685.1 Caldifarciminota bacterium | reverse complement strand
GAAAAGGATTCTTCACGTTTTATTATGATACCTGCCAACTCGAGAGCATTGGAGAAAAAATTGTTTGAGAAGTTGCCTTTAATTAGAAATGAATCCGAAATCTCGCCTTTCAATTATATTTTAGGTGAGGGTAGGTCAGAGGTTGGCATCGTTACTTCGGGTGCGGCTTCAAACTATACCATAGATATAGTTAATAAATATTCATTGCCTATAGATATACTTACGTTGGGCTTTACCTATCCTGTTCCAGAAGAATTAATGTTGGATTTTCTTAAAAAGCATAATAAAGTAATAGCTGTAGAAGAGTTAGAACCCTTTATCGAAAATGATCTAAGAGTGATAAAAGAAAAGAATGGTATTACTGCTGAAATAATCGGCAAAGATGGAAAAATCTTTACTCCTCTTTATGAATATACTCCAGATAGGGTTAAGGAGGTACTTTTCTCGGTTTTAGGCGTCAAAAAGGATCACTTTTCTTCTAATGAAGAATTTCCTGAGCTTCCTTCGCGCCCTCCTGTATTATGTCCGGGGTGTCCTCACCGTGCAACTTACTATTCAATTAACAAAGTATTAATGAAGCACAAAATAAGGGAAGTTACCATTTTTCCCTCAGATATTGGATGTTACGGGCTGGGTATACAGCCGCCGTTCAAAACTAATGATTGGATCCTCTCTATGGGTAGCGGTATAGGTGCGGCAAACGGATTTTCCAAAGTTACAGACCAGCCTATCGTTTCTTTTATTGGTGATTCTACGTTTTTCCATGCCGGGATACCGGCTCTTATAAATGCTTATCATAATAGAGATAGGCTAATTTTTGTTATTCTTGATAATAGTATTACCGCAATGACGGGGCATCAGCCAAACTCCGGAAACAATATAAATGGTATGGGTGAAAAAGCATCTCCTGTAAAAATAGAAGAGCTGGTTAAGGGCATTGGGATTCAATTTGTTAAGGTAATTGACCCCTATAATCTAAAAGAAACGCAGCAGGTATTTGAGGAAGCACTTAATTACGACGGGCTTGCTGTTATTGTTGCAAGGAGAGAGTGTGCACTTATAAGGGATGCACGTGTGCGAAAAGCGGGAAAATGGACTACGTATACAATAAATCAGGATAAGTGCACTAAGTGTAAAATTTGCATTACACAGTTTGCCTGTCCTGCCATATTTATTGATCAGAAAGGCAACGTAAAAATTGATGAAACTTTATGTGATGGTTGCGGCGTATGTGCAAAAATATGCCCCTTTAATGCAATCGAGGTGAAACTATGAAAAGTGAGTATAATATTGCTATAACTGGTGTAGGGGGGCAAGGTATATTGAGTCTTGCCAAGCTTATCGGTAATGCTGCGCTGAAGGAAGGGAAAAATGTTTTTATGAGTGAAATACATGGTTTGGCGCAGAGAGGTGGTGCTGTAACATCTGAGCTCAGGATAGGTGATGTGCATAGTCCTTTGATAGAGGGAGGAGAGGCTGATGTCATTGTTGCCCTTGAACCGGTTGAAGCTATCAGGATTCTAAATAAGGCGAGTAGTAAAACCTATTTTTTGGTTAATATAAAGCCCATTATTCCGTTTACTGTTTCTTTAGGTTTTTCTAAATATCCCGATATGGATTCTATTTTAAATATTCTTAATGGATTTGGTAAAAGTACGATTGCTTTTGATGCAGTTGAATTGGCAGAGCAGGCAGGTAGTGCTATTTCTTTGAATGTTGTAATGCTGGGTGCCCTATCTGTAATTTCATCTATCCCAGTTTCTGAAAATTCTATACTTTCTGCAATGGAGCTAACTTTTTCAAAAGAAACTTTTGAGGTGAATAAAAGAGCATTTAACCTGGGGAAAAGCAAAGCATTGAAGCTTACCAATAAATGAAAAGTATTAAAATACGATATTAAGATTTTTTAATCATACCTTTGTAATAAGTGGCGTTATGGTAAGATTTAAGTGTAGTAAATGGCAGTTAAATACGGAAAGGAGGTTTTATGAATGTAAAAAAAATTTTGGAAGCAGGGAAAGAAGAAAAACTTTTTCTCCTGGGAAATGAAG
>WFRC01000107.1 GCA_015486685.1 Caldifarciminota bacterium | reverse complement strand
TATATACAGAGATATAATACCTCTTTTTAATCTCAAACAACCTGAAAAATTTACAGACACAATGAGGATGATTGCTGGTCGTATGGGTGGAATGTTAAACATTCTGTCAATCTCAAATGATATTAGAATTTCAAGAGAAACTGCCGTGAGATATATAAAGGCACTTGAACTAACATATTTGATATATCCTTTACCTGCCTTTTCTACGAATCCCCGAAAAGAAATCACTAAAATGTCAAAGGTCTACTTTATTGATACAGGATTAAGGAACTGGGCAGTGGGAAATATGGATGTTATGAAACAGAGGGTTGATATGGGAACACTTGTAGAAAACTTTGTTTTGCTTGAATTCCTAAAATCCTCTCTATATGGACTACCTATTGGTTATTGGAGAACAAAGATGGGTGCAGAGGTAGATTTTGTAATAGATAGACGAACACCTGCAGAGGTAAAATTTACAAACTTAAAAAAGTTAGAAGTTCCTAGAGGTGTGAAAAATTTTGTAAACAAATACCATCCAAAAAAGGGTTATATTTTGACGAAGGGTATTAAAGGGCAGGTTTCAGATAATGGGTGCGATATACATTTTCTACCCTGCTGGATGGCATCCAGAATAGAAGTGTAGAGCAAAAATTTGGGGTCAGTCGCTCACTTTTCACAAAAAATTTTGTAATTTGTACGACTGGCCCCGAAAACAATTAGAATGTCCACATTGCCCCAATTTGTAGAGAGAATAAAGCACTGAAAGAATTAACTGATTTTATGGGTGTTTTCCCACCTATCATAAATTTGCAGTGGTCGCATTCTTCTCCATAAGGCAAATATACGAACATCAGTCCTGCTGAATAATCATAAAATTCGGAATTTTTCACCTGATTACCATCCTTGTCTTTATCCGCAAACTTTTGCCAGCCTACAAAGGTAGGCACAATCTGGTAGTGTCCATCTTTGTCCAGATGGAGCTCTGCGTTTATATTATATCCAAAGGCATCTCCAATATCTCTACCAGATTTCTCCCATTCAACTATCTGTCCCTGGTCATTTTTCACTTCTATATCTCTTATTTTCCCTCTATACTCATACCAGAAGGATGTGCACAGATGAATCCTTTTATTTATGTTGTCGTGAGTAAGAAAGGCAAGTCGTGCATCCTTTGAACCCGTTCCAATACCATGAACAACCAGAGTATTATCTGCGGCATCCCATTTATAACCCAGGCCTACAGAAATAGCCTCAAATATCGGATGTTCTTTTACCAATTTAAATAATCCCATAGTCCAGATATCGCCAAAGCCATAGGCATAGTAAGAAACGGGCTTTTTCATCCAGGTATTATCAGGTTTTTTCTTCCACACTTCCTTTGCTATATCCTTATTCCAGTATGCAAGAAGTACACCCAAAGAAAGTCTATCAGTGACACCAAACTCTGTTCTATAGCTCGATTTCAATATCTTTGCATGCCAGCCTTCTGGCATATTTGCCATTATAGGGCTTTCTGTAGGGATTTCATTCCAGTACGCCTTTGTTGCTTTGATGTAAAGTGTTCTTGAAAAAAGCCACACCTTACCTTTTTCGACTCCCAATGGGCAACCAATTATGGGGTCACCCGCATACACTCTTACCGAAGGGACAAAAACAAAAAATAATGTTAACCCCGATATCCATACTTTTTTAATCATTTTACCTCCTTTTTAATCCTTGTCAGGAAAGTTATAGTTTCCAATTTCTTCCACTGTTATAACACCTTTCGGAAGGTTGAAGAGGATTTGCTTTACCTTTTTCTGGAGATCTTTTCTCATTCTTACTTTTTCCTTTTCTGTCCCTTTACCTTCCATAATCTTCTTTTTTAGTTGTTTCATCTTCTTCATCATTTTAGGATTGAAAAGCCTATTTTTGTTGAATATCACCTTTACCATCTTGCCTGTGTCCTTCCTTTTGAATACCATAACAACTATTCCGGGTTTCTCCCCCAGAGTCCTGTCAATAATAATATCATTATGGTTCACCTCATCCCTTCCATAAAACACCCTTGCACCTGTGATGTATGAAACTACATCCAGTAAATCAGAGGGTACATTTGCTGCTATTTTAATCTTTCCTCGCACAGGTATATTTTTTCCGTAAAGTGCTTCAAGTGCAAGGGTTGTTGCCTTAAATCCTGCCGCAACACCAGGGCAGATGTGTCCCGTGTAAAGACCAACATCCTGGATGGAGATGGTGATAACAGGATTATCAGGTTTCAACGAACCTACCATTACCCCTAAAGGTTCCTTGATTTTGATAGATGGTACATCTCCGTAAAATTCCTGTGTCCAGTTTGCAGCGCCAAAGGATGTCAATGCAGACAGGAAAATTACAGCACTGATAAGTTTTTTGTACATAAACACCTCCTTGTTTAATAAGTTAAAACGCTAACCGCCTACCGCTAACCGCTTCCCGCCAAAAATGCGGAATGCGGAAGTGAGAATGCGGATTTAACAGATTAACGACGCAGAAGCAAGCCTCTGCACTCCAAAATTTCGTTTATCTCGTCTTTCTCGTTCATTTCGTTTATCTCGTTCATTTCGTTTATCACGAATCATCACCACGAACACGTTTGTCAATCTTTTACTCATCCACTCATTCACCCATCTACTCATTTACCTGCCTTTATAATCTTATATTTATCCCTCCATATAGTGTTCTTCCGTATACAGGAGCATACATAAATGCAGCATCGTCCATATGCCTTTCAGGTTGAATATAATCTGTAAGATTCTTACCCCCCAGATAGACCTCAAAATTATCAGAAAATCTTTTGCTAATCTTTGCATTAATTGTCCAGAAGGGTTCTGTCTCCTTTATTTTCGTTGGCTCTTCTTCATCCTTAAAGTAATCAATATACATACTACCTGTATAATTGGCATCAAGCACAATATTCCAATTTCGGGGCATAAATTCTATCTTTGCGTTTCCTGTTGAACGGGGAAAACGGGAAATATACTTACTGATTGTCTGATAAGGCGTCCCAATCCAGTCTGCTCTCTCGTTCTCATACTGTCCATCATTAAAGGTAAAACTCCCGCTGAGAGATAATGCTTGTAAAGGGTGTATACTTGCATTGCCTTCAATCCCCTGAACAAATGCCTTACCAATATTCCTCCATTCATAGGTATATCCCAGGGATTTTGCAGTTATACCTGCTTCCATAAATCCAATCTTGTTATCAAGGTTTGTTCTGTATATATTCCCACTCAGAAAAACCTTATCACCGATGCCATAATCTGCTGAAAGATTATAACTTACAGATTTTTCAGGTTTTAAGTCTACTCCCTTCCAGACCCTTGGAGAACCACTGCAAAGGTGCAGGTCCTCAGAAAATCCATAGGGCACCCTGAATCCCGTTCCAAAACTTGTTCTTAGGGATAGGGAAGAAAACAATTTATACCGTATACCAAATCTGGGATTCAGGGATGTTTCATTATACACAACAGGAGGCACCCCCTGAGGTGCAACCTTACCAGAACCTCTGAAATTATCCTCTGATTTATGCCAGTCATATCTTATTCCACCTACCAACACAAATATATCATTTATACTGGCCTCATCCTGAATATATACACCAATTTCATTCGCATGCTTATCACTTGTAGATGTATACGGTATCCCGTATAGAGAATCTGTGGTGTCCACACTAACATATTTTCCACTCTCTTTAAGCCCCTCATGAGAATATTGCAGCCCCAATAAAATCCGATTGTTGCTCAAAACGGGCTGAAGATAATTCAGGTTAAGGGTATAGAGATTTTCTTTTGCAATATATGGCCTCATTTCATTTATAGGCGGAAGTGTATCATTATGTGTAGCCATATAATCTCCCAAAAAGGCATCATTGGTAGCATTACGATTATGCAAGGTATACGCAAAACTGATATTAAGTTCATTCCCATATATAAAGTTCTTTTTGTATTCCAGTTCTGTTTCATACCTATCTGTTATAATGTTTTCAGTCCCCTCGGTAAACGGATTTAGATAAGTATTATCTATTATAGTACCTCCACGCCTTATTTCATCTCTAACCCTTCCGGATATAGTAATATGGTCATTCCCAAATATTGTGTCAATGAGTATCTTGAACGCCGCATTGAAATCATTCATATATACCCTATCTGAAATGCCATCGGGTTTTCTTACCTCTTCGGGGGTATTGCCACTACCACTTACATCAAGGGCATCACCTCCATGCTTTTGTGCTGTTAACAAAATGCCTATCCTGTCTCTTTTTGCAGAACCGTAAACAGAATAATCATAGGTATTATAACTACCATTCTGGAGTTTTACCTTCAATCTCGGCATAGCAGAGGGCTTTCTGGTAATAATGTTGATAGCACCTGCAACAGCACTACTCCCATAAAGGGCTGAGCCAGCCCCTTTCACTACCTCTATTCTATCTATGTCCACTGTGGATAATTGCTGAAGCCCATACACACTTGCAAGCCCTGAATAGATAGGTTGCCCATCTATTAAAACCTGTGTGTGGTCAGGTCCCAAACCTTCAAGTCTCACCATACTGAAATTGCAGTATTGACATTGCTGTTCTACCCTGATACCAGGCGTGCCTTCCAATGCTTCATAAAGGTTTGGTGCACCTTTATCCTCAATAGCCTTAAATGTCACAACCTCTGTGCGGATAGGCGCATCCTTAATATAATAAGGGGTTTTGGTGCCTGTGATTACAACCTGTTTCAAATAAATCAGAGTAGGTTCAAGATAAATATTCAATGTCCTTATATCATTCTCTCCCAAAGAAACATTAAGACCTTTTTCCTTATAGCCTATCATAGTGATTCTCAACCTATGGTTTCCTGATTTTACATCCTGAATTTCAAAATGGCCTGTAGTATCTGCCACGGCACCAATGTTTTCTCCTGCTATAAGCACATTTGCTCCTACCAAAGGTTTCCCTGTGTTTCCATCCATAATTCTTCCTGATATTACAGAAGATACAACCAATAAATAAAAAAACATTTTACCTCCTTGTTAAATAAGTTAAAACGCTAACCGCCTACCGCTAATCGCTCCCCGCCAAAAACAACAATGCGGAAGTGAGAATGCGGATTTAACAGATTAACGACGCAGAAGCAAGCTTCTGCACTCCAAAATTTCGTTTATCTCGTTGATTTTTCATTTTGCAATTTGCATTTTTCATTTTTTTCTAACTCATTCACCCATCTACTCATTCACACATCAACTCTTCTTTTTTTAACCTCAACCTTAGCCTTATAACCTGCCTTTTTACTTATTCACCAATCTCCCATACTACTATAGTATGTTAAATGTTAATGTTGCAGTATAGTGCAGTTCGTTGCATTTCTTCTTCTTGTTTTTTGGAGCAGGGAGTTTTTTCTCTGTTTTCAAAAGCCAATTACCCCAGTGTATTATCCTTATCTTTGCAATGC
>WFRC01000106.1 GCA_015486685.1 Caldifarciminota bacterium | reverse complement strand
CTTCATATCCTTAAAGGCAAATGCGGGTGTATAAAATCCCATATATGTTTCCTCTGGTTTATCTGAAATGTATTTAAGTTTTTCCATCATCTGATAGGCATTATCACCAATCATCACATTTTTCACCCTTCCCTGAATTTCTCCATCCTTTATATAAAATCCCAATGAGACATTTACAGAAAAATCGCCAGCAAGTATATTAGATTGTCCACCTCCCAGCACTCCATAAACAATTAAACCTTCTTTTGTGTCTTTAATCATTTCTTCAACAGACATCTTACCAGGCTCTACATAAATATTTGTAGTGTCAGGAGAGGGAGATTCTGTATAATTTCGCATCCCATTACCCATTGGAGTGAGATTTAGAAGTTTCCCTGTTTCTATGTCTACATAAAGATTTTTTAATACACCATTCTCAAAAAGATATTTTTTTCTGGTAGGTGTTCCTTCGCAATCAACAGGCATTGTATCTATTCCAAAAGGTATTGTTGGGTCATCCAATATACTTACCCTGTTATCAAGCACCTGTTCGCCCATTTTATTTACCAACGGTGAGTTCCCTTTCAAAACAAGTTTACCATTTGTTCCTATTACAAAGGAATGAAGAAATGTCAATGCCACTGCATTTGGTAAGAATATCACATCCATTGTTCTGGTGGTTATTTCAGATGTTCTGTTCAGCATTGACCTCTGTTTGACAATTTCTGAGGCAAAATTTTCTGTATCATAATTAAGTGATGAACGTGCTGTGGCTTTCAGAAGCCAGACGAAAGAATTATTCAGCACAGTAAATCCCTCTGCGTAGTATGAGAAGAATGTCTTTTTATATGAAATATCCAGTCCTGTAGAATTCAATATCCTATTTTCTAATGTCCCACCATCTATCTGGACTTCCATTTTTACATCGTCATATTTACTGTTAACCAATTCTATGCATTTCTTCCCCTCTTCAACGGCTTTTTCAATGGAAAACCCTTCTATTTGTTTATCGTACCAGATATTCTTTTCAGGCAGCTGAATACCTGAAGGCAGTTCAATGCTTACCTTGCGCCCAAATTTTGCACTTTCCAATGCATTATCAACCAGTTTGTCTATGTCCTCTAATTTGTTGGTGCTTGAAAATCCCAACCTTCCATCCTTAAAAATCCTCAATCCAACACCTTGTGTTTCCTTTCTTTCAATAGAATACAGCCTGCTCTGAGTAAATTTTACTGGATTTTCACTTTTTAAAAGAAAAAAAACCTCAGCAATATCCGCCTTTTCTTTTGCCTTCTTTAATATCCTTTCAAGCATTTTATTTACCTCCTATTATTACATTCCTTATCCTTATATGGGGTGAGCCGTCTGAAACGGGTAAAGGAGATTGCCCACCTTTACCGCATCCACCCAATCCACCAAAAAGTTCTTGGTCGTTCCCAATCGCATCTATATTCATAAGGGTTTCAAATACATTTCCTGTCAGAATAACATCCCTCAGCATTTTATCAACCTTGCCATTTTTAATTCTGTATGCCTTTGCAGAAGAAAATGTAAACTGTTCAAGTTCGGTCATACCACCAATTGCAGCAACTGCATATATTCCATCATCAATTTCAGATATCATTTCTTCAAATGATTTGTCTCTACCTTCAATGTATGTACAGGACATCCTTACAATAGGAGGATATTTATATGTAATTGCACGGGCATTACCTGTTAACTCTTCTCCCATTATGTATGCAGTTTCCTTGGAATGAAGTCTTCCAACAAGAATACCGTCTTTAATAAGATATGTCTTTTGGGACGGGACACCTTCATCATCATAAGCATAATATCCTCTTTTCCCTTTTATAGTGCCATCATCCACAATAGACAGTTCATCCACACCAAACCTTTTTCCCAGTTGCATAATCTTTTTAATCCTTTCATTCTCATATATATGGTCTGCTTCACTGAGATGCCCAAATGCCTCATGGGCAAATACACCCGCAAGTTTTGGGTCTGCAATAACAGTATACTTCCCTGCAGAGACCTTTTCAGCCTTTAACAGGTCAACGGCATCCTTTGCTACCTTCTCAACCTCTTCTTCATGGTTTAATGCAATATGCCACCCCTCTGTTTCTCCTATTGTATCAAATGCTATCTGGACATTTGCACCATCTTTTGCATAGGCAGAAAATCTTACACCACAATATATCCTTTCTTCAATGGTTTCCACACCTAAAT